>JBQTJO010000289.1:0-4658 GCA_052387015.1 Gemmatimonadota bacterium | reverse complement strand
CCAATGAGCGAGGATCAACTTCGCCGGATATTTGCGGAAGGGGCGCCCGACTGGCTGGAAGAGCCGGCAGACGGCGCGTTTTCAGCGCAGGAAGTAATCGATTCGCTCGACACGCAATTATTTTTTGAGCTGCTAAAGCTCCCCTATCCGAGCGAGAGAGAGGGCGTTCTCGATCGGCTTACTCGATTTTTCGATAAGCGGCGCCTCTGTGATGTTCGAGATCTATAGTAACCGGATCGAGATCTCAAATCCCGGAGATCCGGTTGTTGCCGTCGACAGGTTTATCGATGGATACCAGTCACGCAACGAGCGGCTCGCTGACATCATGCGACGTTTTGGAATCTGTGAAGAAAAAAGCAGCGGTATTGATAGAGTCGTTCATGATTCGGAGTTCTTTGAACTGCCAGCAGCGGATTTACGTTATACCCATCCGCGAACGGTGGTCACGATCTTTGGGCCGCGGTCGTTCGAAGACCTGGATCGCGACGATCGAATCAGGGCGTGTTATCAGCACTGCGTGCTGCGGTATGTCACTTCCGGAGCGATGCCGAACCAATCCTTGCGCGACAGGTTCAATCTCCACGAATCGAAAAGCGCGACCGTATCACAGATCATCGCAGCGACCATTGATGCGGGGCTAATCAAGCCGGAGAAGGTAGGCGGGTCGCGAAAATATGCCAGTTACTTACCGTATTGGGCGTTGGTCTTATTTAAAACGCGGGAGGCCGGCGAGTCGGAAACTCCCCAAACCCATTGGGCCGCAACGCTTTTCTTATTTAGGCCCAATTTAGCCGATCAGTCCGCAGTCCGGACTCCTTTGCGGAATCCGTATAGTCGAGCGCCATGACCAGCGCGAATCCCCGGGCGCCCTCCTCCCCCAATCTCGTTTCGGGCAAGGCCGGACGTGCCTATCGCTTAACCAGACCCGCGCCGCCTGGCTCCTGACGCTTTCGGCCGTTTACGGGCCGTCAGGTTTTGCGAGTCTATGTAAAGCTGCATCCCATCCAGCACCCGCTCGAGGCCGAAATCGAAGTGCTCATCGAGCGTGCGTGGCCGCCCTCGCGCGCAGGCAGCGATGATGTTGCCGAGATGCCTCCGGACTCCGAAGTGATCGGAATTCCCGCGCACTGCGCGACTGGCTGGCCGCCGGGCTGCGCGCGCTTTGAGTCCGTCGCTCGCGGAACGGCACGACAGGTGCATTCGCGAGCCGCCATACGTTTCCGGAAGCGGGACGTGAGGAGGGCAGATGGGCAGGCAGGATCACACGATCCCCAGGTCGGAGGTGCCGCAGCCGCCGCAACCACCCGAGGTGGAGCGCGCGACCCGGCTGTACCGCTACCAGTGGTTCGGCCTTTCGGTGATCAGCCTGATCGTGCTGCTGGCCATGCTCGGCGTGTTCGGCGAGAGCTTTGGCGAAATCGAAGCCGAAGCGGGCGCGCTGGCGGTGCGCATCGAGTACCCGACCCGCTTCCGCTACAGGCAGATCCACCAAATCGAGGTTACGATCACGAACACGAGTGACCAGGCGCTCGACACGGTCACCGTCCTCTTCGATCCGGAATACGTCCTGAAGTTCTCGGAAGTGACGTTCATCCCATCGGCCACGCGGCCCTTCGACGTGCACCTCACGCATCTGACACCGGGCGCGAGCGGCCGTGTCGTGGTCGGTGTTCGGGCCGGGCGTTACGGCCGCCACACTGGCGAGATCGTTGCCACGGCCGGCGGCGGCGACACGGTGCGCGCGCGCGTGGCCACCTTCGTCTACCCGTAGGAGGCGCATGGAAACCGTCTTTCGAGTCGTCTTCTTCTATCTCGTCATCCTGCTCGGCATCCGCGTGCTCGGGAAGCGCGATTTCAGCCAGCTCTCCCCTTTCGAGCTGGTGACGCTGCTCATGATCCCCGAGCTGGTGCAGCAGGCGCTGATGCGCGACGATTTTTCTGCGACGAATGCGCTGATCGCGCTCTGCACTCTCTTCCTGCTCGTCTTTCTCACATCGATCGTGGCGCAGCGCAGCAAGAAGCTGGGAGCGCTCATCGAAGGACAACCCGCGGTGCTGATATACAAGGGCAGATTCGTGCCGGACTACCTGCACCACGAGCGCGTCTCGCCGGATGAGATCTACGCCGAGATGCGGCAGGTGGGACTGGAACGCATTGAACAGGTAAAATGGGCGCTGTTGGAGTCCAACGGCCGCATCAGCTTCGTTCCCCTCGCGCCGGAAGACAAACAGATCAAGGCGAGACCGGAAGAAGTCGAGTGACTGCGATCCGGCGCGGAAACCACACCGGATCCGGCAACCGGCCGGACCGCCAGGCGCGCCGGAGCGGTTCGCGCCGCCCGTCGATCTCTGTCGCCAGGCCGGCCGCGAGGCCGGTCACGATCCGGGGCCGCGAGCGAGGCTGGCCGCCGAGCTCACGGCAGCAGTTCGAGCTGCTGCGCGGCCCGCGCGGCGCGTTGCTGGTCTGTCGGCAGCATGCCGCACGACAAGATGATGAAGGCTATCGAGCTGCTGGGTACAAAGATCGCTCCCGCGGTGCGGCGCGAAGCGGTTGATCGGACGCGGCAAAACCGTTAAATTGTTGTATCGCAACAATTAAAATGATCTATCCTGAAGTCGGGGATTTCCATGCGCTCAAAACTGCTCTTGCTCGCCCTTGGTTGTGTATTGCTCGGACCGAGCGCACGGACCACCGAGGCTTTTACGCATGTCGTCAACACTCATCCGCTCACGAAGCAGCCGGCCGAAATTACGGCGCTGATCGATCCGCCGGGTGAAAGCGAGCTGGTCGAGAGCGCGCTGGCCGCACTCGCCCCGCGCGTGTCCGAGCTGAGCCATGACGACGCACTGCGCATGGCCTTCGACGCGTATTACAGCTACAAGGCGGCCCATCCGAAGCAGGTGCGCAATCCGTACTTCTACTTCGTCGATTATGGTCGCGATAACCGCACGCCGCGCGGCTACGTGTTCGATACGGAGGAGCTGAAGCTGGTGGAAGGCCCGTTCATTGTCGCGCACGGGCGCGGCTCGTCCAACGGCAAGAACAGCGTGCCGGTGCGGTTCTCGAATCGGCCGGGCAGCGCAATGACGTCGCTCGGGCTGTACGTGGCGCAGGAAACCTATGGGTTCAGCGGCAAGTCCGGCGGGCGGCACTACACGTCCGTCGGTCTGCGCATGAAGGGCGTGTCCGGCTCCTTCAACAGTGCGGCGCGCGCGCGCGGCATCGTCGCGCATGGTGCGCCGTACGTGACGCGGTCGGGCGCCGGCCGTAGCGAGGGCTGCCCCGCAATGGAGCAGGCGCGCGCGCGCCGGCTGTTGCCGAAGCTGGCGAACGGGGGACTGGTATTCCTGTTCTCGCCGCGGGACCAGCGGTGGATGGAAAACGATCCCTGGGCGAGCTGAACATCGGGACCTGACTGCGTGTTTTGACGGCGTGTCAGGACTGCGCCAGTACAGCGGCACCTTAACGGCGGCACTTTGAAGCGGCACTTTGATACGGCACCTGAATGCGATTTCAGGTACCGTTCTTATGTGCCGGTTCTTCTGTCCTGATTAGCTATGGCCTCGCTCACCGATCTCTCGCATGATGCGCGCAACTCTTCTGCGGATCGGTGACCATGGCGTGTGTGAGCCTAAAGGAGACGACATCAATTATCTCAAGCTCTGTGTGATAAGCAGATCGTTTCCGAGCGTCACGGATTCGTGGGACGGCAATCTCTAATAATCGATGTTGCCGTGCAATATGCATCGTCGGATACACCCGTCGATTCCTACTTAATCCGTCTCTTCATAACGGACTTGGACGCGTTTCGGGACGAGCTCAGCGGCAATATTGTCGACGAATCGGGAATTATCGCGCTTATTGGCCGTCTTTCCAGTCATCGGCCGTGGTACCCGGTCGTGCGCTGGGTAGATCCCCGTCTTGCCGCTAGTAACGCGCCGCGTTAATATTGACTCGTGATCAAAAGCTTCGCGGACCGGGCTACGGAGCGAATGTTCTCGCGCGAACCGGTTCGCCGCTTTCCTTCTGAGTTACACCGGGTGAGGCTTCGAAAACTCGTCGTGCTGCATGCGGCAAATGTTTTAGACGACTTACGAGTTCCGCCCGGAAATCGGTTGGAAAAGCTGAGGGGCGACCGCTCCGGCCAGTACAGTATCCGCGTCAATGATCAGTGGCGCGTCTGTTTCAGGTGGTCCGAAGGCAACGCGTACGACGTCGAGATCGCTGAGTATCACTGAGGCGCTATGGCTAATCCCAAGTTGAAGCCGATCCACCCTGGCGAGGTCCTCCTTGAAGACTTCCTCGAGCCGCTTGGTCTATCACAGTACCGGCTTGCACGAGATATCAGCGTGCCTCCACGGCGAATCAACGAGATCGTGCATGGCAATCGTGCTGTCTCGGCGGATACAGCGTTGAGATTAGCGCGGTACTTCGGTACGTCTGAGCAGTTCTGGCTCAACCTGCAATCCCACTACGATCTGGAAGTCGAGCGGGAACGGCTCGGCGATCGCCTGAAGAAGGAAGTCGCAATCTTAAAGCACGCCAGCTAAACCCAAGAGCGCGCCTGAAACGGCACCTTGCCTGGCATCTCAGCGAGTGCCGATTTTATGTGCCGGCGTCAGGTGCCGATGTCAGGTGCCGTTTTTTTGTGCCGATTT
>JBQTJO010000288.1:0-24971 GCA_052387015.1 Gemmatimonadota bacterium | reverse complement strand
CGCGGCCGAGGACGCCGCCACCGAGGCTACGTCGAAAGCGGTCATGCCGCAGGGCAGAGGCTACGGCCGCAAGGCGCTGATCGTGGCGGAAGCTGCGCCCGTGCGCGCCCTGCTCGCACGCTTTCTCACCGATCACGGCTTCACCGTCGCACAGGTCTCGAACGTGATCGACGGCGTGCAATGCCTCACGATCGAATACGACCTGCTGTTCAGCGACATCTCCCTGACCGAGGGCTTCGGCTCGGAGCTGGTGCGCGCGGCCAAGCTGCGCTGGCCGTCGATCCAGGTGCTCGGCATCGTTCAGCATCATGAAGGCGACCTGCTGATCGATACGTTGAATGCCGGAGTCGATCGTTACCTGATCACGCCGCTCGATCTGCCCAGGGTACGCCAGCACATCACGGAGCTGCTCGCCCGGCGCGACCGCCTGGTCACCTCCGTGCTGGACAGCCGGCAGCTGACGCTCGAGTTCAAGGCCCGCACCAACGAGGCGGTCACCGCGTTGCGCAACACGGAAGAAGAGTATCGCAACGTCGTCGCATCACTTCACGAGGTGATCTTCCGCACCGGCATCGAGGGCGCCTTCACGCAATTGAGCGAGGCGTGGACGGCAGCGACCGGGCATGCTGTGCAGGAGTCGCTCGGTCATCTGGCGGCCGATTTCGTGCACGACGAAGATCGTGCGGAGTTCAGCGCGGCGGTCCGCGCGCTGATCGCCGGCGATCGCACCGATGCGCGCGGCGAGCTGCGCGTGCTCACCAATACGGGCGACCTGCGCTGGTTCGACCTGCGGATGCGCCGGCTCTTCGACGCGGACAGCCAGCTGGCGGGCGTCGCTGGCACTCTCGATGACGTGACCGCACGCAAACAGGCAGAGGCCGCGCTGCGGCGCAGTGAGGAGGCCAGCCGCGGTCTGCTCGCCGCACTTCCCGACGACGTGTATCGCATCAGCAGAGAGGGTGTGATTCTCGCCTACGAGGGTCAGCGTGTGGAAGGGCGTGACCGTCCCGGCGTCGGTGCGAGTCTGGAGCAGGCGTTTCCGAGTGCGGTGGCCGTGGCCCTGCGCGAACGGCTCGAAACCGTGCTCGCCACCGGCGGCGTCGAAATCTACGAGTACCGGCTGCTCGACAGCGACGTGCTGCGCGAGTTCGAGGTGCGGCTCGCGCCATCGGGCATGAGCCAGGTGGTCGCGATCGTGCGCAATATCACGGACAAGAAACTGCTCGAGGAGCAGCTGCGGCAATCGCAGAAGCTCGAGGCCATCGGCCGGCTGGCGGGCGGCCTGGCGCACGATTTCAACAACCTGCTCACGGTCGTTTCCGGCAACGCGCAGCTGCTCGCCGAAGAAGCGATACCGGACAACACGCGCGAGTACGTGCAGCAGATCGACGACGCGGCGAGCCGGGGCGCCACGCTCGTGAAGCAGCTGCTCGCATTCGGCCGCCGTCAGGTGCTGCAACCGACGGTTCTGGATCTGAACACCGTCATCGAACTCACCCGCTCGATGCTGGCTCACCTGATCGGCGAAAACATTCTGCTCGATGTCGACCTCGATGCGGACCTCGGACTGGTCAAGGCGGATCGCGGTCAGATCGAGCAGATCCTGGTGAATCTCGCGGTCAACGCGCGTGACGCCATGCGCAACGGCGGTCATCTGCGCATCGCGACACGCAACGCCATCATGGCGGTGCACAGCGCCGCCGAGGCCGAAGAACGCTTGGTCGTGCTCACCGTGTCGGATGATGGCGCCGGCATGAACGCGGAAACCCGCGAACGCATCTTCGAGCCGTTCTTCACGACCAAAGGCTTCGCGCATGCGTCGGGGCTCGGACTCGCGACCGTATACGGCATCGTGCGGCAGAGTGGCGGCACGATTTCCGTGAGCAGCGAGCCGGATCGCGGCTCCACCTTCGAGATCCTGCTGCCGCGGGCCGATGCATAGCGCGCTCCTGGTCATAGCGGCGCTCGCCGGCGTCGCGCCAGCGCCCAATCTTTCGATCCGCATCAATCAGGTCGGCTATCTGCCCGGCGCGCCCAAGACGGCGGTCGTCTGCGCGCTCGAGCCCGAGCCGGTCGACAACTTTACGGTGGTCGATCTGCGCGGTCGTCGCGTGTTCGGGCCGGCTCGCGCGCTTGCAGCCCCCGCGTTCGGTCCATGCCGGCAGACCTACCGCCTGAATTTCAGCGCGCTGCGCACGCCCGGCGATTACATCGTCGTGCTCGGCGCGGTCGCGTCGCCCCAGGTCCGGATCGCGCACGACGTCTATCGCGGCGCGGCCGATACGCTGCTGCTCTACATGCGGCAGCAGCGCTCGGGCTGGAATCCGCTGTTCAAGGATTCGGTGCATCACCGGACCGACGGCAAGCTGGTCGATCATCCCGCCCGCGCAGGCGAGTTCATACCAGCGGCCGGCGGCTGGGCGGATGCGGCGGACTATCTGCAGTACGTGACCACCTCCTCGTACGCGACGTACATCATGCTCATGGCGCAGCGCGACTATCCGCGCGCGACCGCCGATCGCTTTCTCGCCAACGGTCTACCCGGCTCGAACAATGTGCCGGACATTCTCGACGAAGCGCGTCACGGGCTGGAGTGGCTGCTGAAGATGTTTCCCGAGCGCGATCTCATGCTGAATCAGCTGGCGGACGATCGCGATCACAGCTTCTTCGATCTGCCGACCAACGATTCGTCCGATTACGGCTGGGGCAAGCGCGGCTTCCGCCCGCTCTATCCGTGCACGGGCAAGCCGCAGGGGCTGTTCAGGCACAAGAACCGCGCGACCGGCAAGGCATCGACCGCCGGCAAGTACGCGGCCGCGTTCGCACTCGGCGCGCGCACCTTCGCGAAGCGGGATCCGGAATTCGCCGCGCAGCTCGCTGCCAGGGCGGAGCTGGCGTACGAGGTCGGCAAGCAGAGTCCCGGTGTGTGCCAGACCGCGCCCGGCACGGCGCCGTACTTCTACGAAGAAGACAACTGGGTCGACGACATGGAGCTCGCGGCCGCCGAGCTGTACGACCTGACGCGCAGGCGCGAGTATCTGGAAGACGCCATGCGCTACGCGCGGCAGGAGCCGGTCACACCGTGGATGGGACGCGACACGGCCCGGCACTATCAGTGGTTTCCGTGGCACAACAACGGCCATTACAACACGTGGCGCAATGCCGGGCCCGCGCAGCGCGCCGAGCTGGCGCGCATGTACCGCGACGGCTTGAGCGCGGTGGCCGCGCGCGCGCACAACGGCTTCCGCGTCGGCATCCCGTTCATCTGGTGCTCGAGCAATCTGATGGCGTCCTTCGCGACGCAGGCGTTTCTCTATCGCAAGATGACCGGCGACCGGCAGTTCATCGAATACGAATTCGCCGCGCTCGATTGGCTGTTCGGCGCCAATCCGTGGGGCGTCTCGATGATCATCGGCTATCCGGCACGCGGCCGCACAGCTCTCACGCCGCATTCGGTGGTCGCGAACCGGCTGGGCGTCTGGACGCAGCGAGGCGGCATGCTGGATGGGCCGGTCTACGCATCGATCTACAAGAACCTGATCGGCATCCGCCTGATGGAGCCGGACGAGTATGCGCCTTTCAATACCAGCTTCATCGTTTACCACGATGACCTCGGTGACTACTCGACCAACGAGCCGATCATGGACGGCACCGCCAACCTGAGCTACCTGCTTTCCGCACTCGCGCGTTGAGCCGGACCCGTTACATTGAAGGCGAGATCCGCCACTCCTGGAGGTTGCATGCGGTCGCTCCGCATATCCGTCATCACGGCGCTGCTGCTTGCGCCGAGTGCATTCGCGCAGACTGTTTCAGCGCCCGCCGAGGCGGCCGCGACGATCACCGCCGCCGACGTCAAGCAGCGCGTCGCATTTCTGGCGAGCGACTCGCTCGAGGGGCGTGACACGCCCAGCCGCGGCCTCGAGCTCGCGGCGCAATACATCGCCGAGCAGTTCGAGTCGTTCGGCTTGAAGCCGGCCGGCGATTCGGGCAGCTACATCCAGCGCTGGCCGTACCGCGCGACCAGGCTGGACGCCGCGAAGCTCAGCGCGGAGCTGCACGGCAAGGGCTCACCCCGACAACTCGTCTTCGCGAGCGAATACTTCGTCGTGCCGGGCATCGGCACGGACTCGCTCGCCGGCGATATCATCTTCGCAGGAGTGGCCGGCCCGGCGTCGTCGCCGAATCCGGCATACACGGGCAAGGTGGTGGCGTTTGTGGTGCCGGGTGGGGAGTTGAATCAGGCCTGGCAGGCGAACCTTCAGGGCGCGCTGGTCGCGGCCATCGGCTCGGGCGCGCGCGGCGCAGTGCTGGTTCTCGATTCCGAATTCGATGGCGCCGACATTGCGAACATCGTCAGCAATCTGGGCGGCACGCAGGTGCCGATACCGGTGCTCGCGATTCGCAACGACATTGCGCGCGCGTGGCTGAAGGGCACCGAAGCCGATCTCGAGGCCGCGCAGCCGGCCGATGCCGGATCGCGCGCCGTCACCGGCGTATCGTTGCGGGTGCGTACCGCGACTACCGGCTCGACCGCGCTGGTGCCCAACGTGGTCGCCGTGCTCGAGGGCAGCGATCCCGAGCTCAAGCACAGCTACGTGGTCTACAGCGCGCACATGGACCACGTCGGCGTCGGCCGTCCGAATGCGGCAGGTGATTCCATCTACAACGGCGCAGACGACGACGCGTCCGGCACCACCGCGGTCATCGAAGCCGCCCAGGCGTTCGCAGCTCTCGCGCAGCGGCCGAAGCGCTCCGTCATCTTCCTGCTGGTCAGCGGTGAAGAAAAGGGATTGCATGGCTCGAAGTATTTCGTCGAGAATCCGCCGGTGCCGGCGAGCCAGATGATCGCGAACATCAACCTCGACATGATCGGCAGGAACGCGCCCGACAGCACGGTCGCGGTCGGACAGGACTACTCGACGCTCGGGCCGACCACGCAGTCGCTGGTCAAGGCGCACCCCGAGCTGAAGCTGACGGTCGCGCCGGACCTGTGGCCGCAGGAGCAGCTGTTCTTCCGCAGCGACCATTTCAATTTTGCCGTCAATAAGATTCCCGCGATCTTCTTCACGAGCGGGCTGCACAAGGATTACCACCAGCCGTCCGACGAGCCGGAGACGATCGACAACGACAAGCTGATGCGCACCGCGCGGCTGGTCTTCTGGCTCGGCCACGAGCTGGCCAACAGCGAGAGCGCGCCGGCCTGGACCGAAACCGGCCTGAAGGCGATCAACCAGGCGGGCACGCAGTAGCAGGTGATCGACAATCGGAGCGGCTTCGTCGTCCTCGAGGATGACCTAACCGCTCACCCCGACCTCGCGCACTGGCACGGCAACATCGGCGATCCCGTCGCTCTCGATCTGGGTGCGCCGCTGGCACGCACCGCGAAGCGGCTCGACATTGTTTCGTGGAATGTCGCGATCGGCCTCGGCCGGATCGAGGATGTCGTGGCCGCATTGAGGGCGGGCGCCTTCGACGGCGAGCCACGCCCGCGCACCCGGCCCATCATCATCCTCGCGCAGGAAGCGTACAGGTCCGATCTGTCGGTGCCGCACGCGTTGCGCTCCGGGTACCACGGTGGCAAGGCGCCACGCGGCGCGCGCAACGACATCGTCGAGGCCGCGCGCTCTCTCGGCTTCAGCCTCCGCTACGCGCCTTCCATGCGCAACGGCCGCCACCGCAGCGACCGTGGCAACGCGATCCTATCCTCGCTCAGCATCGCGCACGCGCGCTTCTTTCCACTGCCTCACGTGCGGCAGATGCGGGTGGCCATCGCGGCCGAATTGCACGGGCTGCCGTGGCTGACGTTCGCCACCGCGCACATCGACACGCGCGGCGTCGGACGGGCTGAGCAGGCGAGCGCGCTGGCGCGGCGCTTCGTCGAGCAATGGGGGACCGATCAGACGGTCGTGCTCGGCGCCGATCTCAACACGTATCGCGGCACGCGCGAGCCGCTGCTGCAAGCGGTGCTGCGCACCGGTTTCAGGCGCGTGCCGCACGAGCCGAAGGGTGGCCACACATTCCACTCGATACCGGTACGCATGCTGCTCGATCACGTACTCGTGCGAGGCGAGGCGATCGCGTCGGTCAGGGTGCTGCGGCTGGATGAGACACCGCGCGATCGCGGCAAGTACATCTTCGGCTCGGACCATCACCCGCTGCTCGCGACCATCGAGCTGGTGCCGCCGGCGCGCAGACTGGCCAGGTAGGAACCATGGACAAGCAACTCTACGCGGCATTCGATGCGATCGAGGCGACCCACTGGTGGTTCGTCGGCCGCGCGCACATCGTCATGAGCCTGCTGCGCCGGGCGCTGCCGGCCAGGACCAGGCGGCCGCGCATTCTCGACCTCGGCTGCGGCACCGGCGGCATGCTGCTGCACCTGCGCACGCTGGGCGAGATCGCGGGCACCGACACCTCACCCGATGCGGTTGCCATTGCACGCGAGAAGAGCGGCGCCGACGTGCGGCTCGGCTCTCTGCCGTACGACATTCCGTTCGAGCGCACCGCGTTCGATGTGGTGACGCTGCTGGACGTGCTCGAGCACGTCGATGACGATGTCGCTTCCCTCGCGACCATTCGCGACCTGCTGCGGCCCGGCGGTCTGCTGGTCTGCACCGTGCCCGCGCATCAGTACCTGTGGAGCGAGCACGACGTCCTGAATGAGCACAAGCGCCGCTACAGCCGCAGCGAGCTGCGCCGGAAGCTCCTGGACGCCGGCTTCGAGCTGCCCATGCTGTCCTTCTACAACATGTTCTTCTATCCGCCGGTCGCAGCGCTGCGCCTGCTGCGACGCGGCCGGTCGAAAGGCACGCCGCAGCTCGGCATCGTGCCGCGTCCGATCAACGCGCTGCTGACTGCCGTGTTCGCGTCCGAGCGCTACCTGTTGCGGCTGGCACGGCTGCCGATCGGCATTTCGCTGATTGCGATTGCGCGCAAGCCGCACTGACGGCCATCTTGCGCGCTCAATCCACGAGGAGGACACGAATGGCAAACCGAAACGCCACGTTCGAAACATCCGCCGGCAACTTCGAAGTCGAGCTGTTCGAGGACAAGGCGCCGGTCACCAGCAAGAACTTCATCGACCTGGCGGAGAAGGGCTTCTACGACGGCACCATTTTCCATCGCGTGATCGATAGCTTCATGATTCAGGGCGGTGATCCGACCGGCACCGGCCGCGGCGGCCCCGGCTACACCATCAAGGACGAGTTCCACAAGGATCTGCGCCACACGGAACCGGGGCTGCTGTCGATGGCGAACGCCGGCCCCAACACGGGCGGTTCGCAGTTCTTCATCACGCTGGCCGCCACACCGTGGCTCGACAACAAGCATGCGATCTTCGGTCGGGTGACCAAGGGCTTCGATGTGGTGCAGAAGATCGGGAAGACGCGGACCAGTCCAGGCGACCGGCCGGTCGAGGAGCAGAGAATAAATAAAGTGACGGTCCAATAACGAGCGATCATGCGATGAGAGCGATAGGAGCGATTACAGCGATCGCTCTGATCGCACACATCGCTCCTTCCCTCTTATCACTTCAGTGCCGCCAGCAGCTTGCCGTGAATCCCGCCGAAGCCTCCGTTGGACATGATCAGCACGACCTCGCCGCCGCGCAGATTGGTCACGAGATAGCGCACGATGTCGTCGGCCGCCGGGATGTACTCGGCCGGCTTGCCCTGCGCGCGCCATGCGGCCACCAGCTGGTTGGGGTCCAGCGCCGTTTCGCGCGTGTATCGTTCCGGATGGAAGAGACCCGCGAGGATGATGCTGTCCGCGGGCCGGAACGCGGCCGCGTAATCCTCCTGGAACTCGCGCCGCTGAGCGGTATAGCTGCGCGGCTCGAAGACCGCGACAATGGGCCGCGCGCCGTAGCGCTGGCGTGCCGCTTCGATGGTCTCGCGCACCGCCGTGGGGTGGTGCGCGAAATCGTCGATCACCGTGATGCCGTTCACCTCGCCGCGTACTTCCATTCGCCGCCGCACGCTGCGGAAGCTCGCGAGGGCCTGCCGCACCTTTTCGGGATCGGCGGCCAGTGAATCCGCCGCCGCGATCGCGGCCAGCGCGTTGCGCACGTTGAAGGCACCGGCCAGCGGCGTGACGACAGCGCCCCAATGAACGCCGTCGTGAAACACGGAGAAGTGCGTGCTCTCGCCGCCGAACTCGAGCTCGCGCGCCAGCCAGCGCGCCTCGCCTGCGAGCGCGTAGGACTGGACCGGCGCAAAGGACTGCGGCGCCAGCTCGCGAACGATCGGCGATTCGACACCGGCCACCAGCGTGCCGTTGCCGGGAATCAGGTTGATGAAGCGCGCGAAGGCGAAGGTGTATGCGATTTCGTCGCGGTAGATGTCGGCGTGATCGAACTCGATGTTGGTGACGATCCCGGTGTCCGGCAGATAATGCCACATCTTCGGACCCTTGTCGAAATACGCGGTGTCGTACTCGTCGGCCTCGATCACGAAGTACCGGCTGTCCGTGAGCCGGTACGAGACGCCGAAATTCTCGGCCACCCCGCCGATCAGAAACGATGGATTCAAGCCGGCGCACTCGAGAATCCAGGCCACCAGCGACGTCGTCGTGGTCTTGCCGTGCGTACCAGTCACCGCCACCGAGTGCCGGCCGCGGATGAACTTCTCCTTGATGACGGCCGCCGCCGACGTGTAGTAGAGTTGGCGGTTCAGGACCGCCTCGAGCTCGGCATTGCCGCGCGAGATCGCGTTGCCGACGACCACGATGTCGGGAGGCGGCGCCAGGTTGGCCGGCGAGTAGCCCTCGGCATACGGGATGCCAAGCGCGACCAGTTGATCCGACATCGGCGGGTACACATTCTCGTCCGAGCCCGTGACGCGGTGACCGGCCGCGCGCAGCAGGCCGGCCAGCGAACCCATGGCGGTGCCGCCAATTCCAATCAGGTGGTAGTGTTTGCTCGGATTCATGCCGGCAACCTAGCAGAGAGGAACGATCCGTGCATGTAATTCGCCCGGCGCGTTACGGGTGCGCCACGACACGAACACGCGTTTTCAGGTCAGGCAAGCCATGGCACGGAGCACCGGGAAGGTCAAGTGGTTCTCGCAGGAAAAGGGTTACGGCTTCATTCAGCAGGACAGCGGTCCGGACGTCTTCGTCCACCACAGCCAGATCCAGTCCAGCGGTTTTCGCACGCTCAACGAGGGTGAGCGCGTCGAGTTCGACGTCATCGAAGAGCCCAAGGGCTTGAAGGCGCAGAACGTGACGCGTCTGGATGCGCCGGTCGGCGGGAACGGCGGCGGCGGCTACGGTGGTGGCGGCGGTCGCGGTGGTCGTGGCGGGGGCCGGGGTGAGCGGGCCGAACGCGGCAGCCGCGAATACTGATCGCCGGTAAAAAATCCGACCTCCCATGAGGCGGCTGAAGGTCGCGAGTCTGTTTCTGCTCGGAATCGTACTCGCGATCTTCGCTTTGATCGGCCTGCTGTATGTGACCAGGGGCACGCCGGCCCGCGTTGTCCTCGCGTTCGGCGATTCCGCCGCGCCCGCCATCGGCGACCCCAGCTTCGTGCGCAGCATCGAGCTGCTCACGCGCACCGACCTGGCCGACGGCCACCGCATCGAGCTGCTGCTCAACGGCGAGGGCACCTACCCGCGCCTGTGGCAGGACCTGCGCGCCGCGCGCAGCTCGATCATCATGCAGCACTACTACTGGACACCGGGCGCGGTCGCCGATTCGCTCCGGCGCATCGTGAGCGCGCGCGCGCGCGCCGGTGTGCGCGTACTGCTGCTGCTGGATGCATTTGGTGCGCAGGACCTGCCGGACGAGTACATCGATGGCTTGCGCGCGGCGGGCGTGCGCGTCGTCGAATTCCGGCCGCTTCGCTGGTACACGCTGCACAAGGCGCAGAATCGCTCGCACGTGCGGTTGATCGTCCTCGACGATCGCGTCGGTTACACGGGCGGATTCGGCGTGGCCGACCACTGGCTGGGCGATGGACACACCAGGGGCTGGCGGGAAACCAACGTGCGCCTCACAGGCCCGGCCATCGCGGAGATGAAGGCCATGTTCGCGATCGCCTGGGCGGAGGCCACCGGCGAGCTGCTGACGGGAGCGGACTTTCTGAGCGCACCGGCCGTGACTGATACCGTCGCCGCACAGATTGCCGGCATGCTCTACGCCACACCCACGCTCGGCAGCACGAACGCGGAGCGTTTCCTGGTGCTTTCGCTCGCGGCCGCACGCCGTACGCTCTACATCGCGAATGCGTACTTCGTGCCGGACGACGATCTGGTTCGCCAGCTGATCGCGGCCGCGAAGCGTGGCGTGGATGTACGCGTGCTCACCGCCGGCGAGAGAACCGACGTGAAGACCGTGCTCCATGCCGGACACGCGACTTACGAAACCTTGTTGCGCGCCGGGATTCGCGTCTACGAGTACGAGCCGGAAATGATGCACGTGAAGAGTATGGTCGTGGACGGGCTGTGGGGCACGGTCGGCACCATCAACTTCGATAATCGATCGCTCGCCTTCAACGACGAATCCAACCTGCTGGTGCTGGATTCGGCGTTCGCCCGCACACTCGAGCAGCAGTACAGCGATGATCTGAGGTTCTCTCACGAGTTCAACCTCGAGCGCTTTCGCCGGCGGCCGGTCCGGCACCGGCTGCTGGACTGGGTCGCCGCCCGCATTGCGGGGCTGCTCTGAGAACTCGGGCTGTGAACCTTGCGCGGCGCACCCGTCCGGGCCTAATCTAGCAGCCAGCGCTTCGCCTCCCCCGGCCGGCTCCAACAGCTCACAACCTGGTCCGTCGAACTGATGCGCGGTCAAATCAGCCTGGATAACCTGCAGCCATACCTTTCCTTTCTCGGTACGCTCCTGCAATTCGGGAGTGGCCTGCTCCTGATCGCGCTCTTTCTCCTGCTGCGCCCGTATGCTCGCCGCCGCAAGTATTTCGTCATCTGGTCGTATGGCTGGATCGCACTGACCATCGCGCTCGCCATGCTGGTGGTCCGCTACAACATCCTGCCCGTGATGCCGAACCGCCTGGCCGGTGAGGACGACCTGCGCGTGCGCTTGATGTATTTCGCGTATCAGCTCGGCAAGATCGGCTTCTACGGCCTGCTGGTCGCGGGCGCACTGCGTTACGTGCGATCGGCGCCGCACCTGCCGTCGGTGCTCGGCTTCGCGCTATTCGCGCTGCTCTACACTTCGCTCTCGCTCTGGCAATCGGAAGGACTGAATCGCATCGTCGTATGGCAGACGCCGATTGCGGTTGGGTCGCTGCTGTTCACCGCGCAGCTCATGCTCGGCCTGCCCGCCTCGCGCCGCTCGCTCGGCAGCGGCATGGTCGGCGGCTGCTTCGTGTTCGGCGCGCTGATCTGGACCATCTATCTCGCGGCCTTCCATCTCAGCGGCCGGCCCGGCGGAAATCCGCTCAGTGCGATCGTCGCCTACAACACGTATCTCGATCTGGTCTGGCAAGTGTCTCTCGCTTTCGGCATGGTCGTGCTGTTGATGGAGGACGTCAAAAAGGAAGTCGACGCCGCGCACGCCGAGCTCAATGTGGCGCACGATAATCTGCGGCGCGCGTCCTTTTACGACTCCGTGACCGGCTCGCTCAACCGGCAGGCGTTCGCGGAAGGGCTCGGGCTGGAAGCCGCGCGCGCGGGTTTCGGCTCGGTCGTGATGCTCGATATGGACAATCTGAAGGACATCAACGACGAGCACGGCCACGCTGCCGGTGACCGCATGCTGCGTTACATGGTCGATGTGCTGCGCGCCGAACTGCGCGCCGCCGACAAACTCTATCGCTGGGGTGGTGATGAATTCCTGCTGGTGCTGCCGGGTGCCGACGCGTCGCAGGCGGGGCGGCGCATGAAAGCCATTCTCGCCGACACACCGCCCCTCGCGCTGTCCACGGGCGCCGAGCTGCCGATTCGCGTGAGCGTCGGCTCGGCCGCGTATGGGGACGGCGAACACCTCAACATCGCCATCGATGCCGCCGACCGTGCGATGTATGCCGACAAGGTTGCGCGCAAGGGCGCGTTCGGAGATGTAGCTCAGAGCGCGTGACTCAGCCTTCAATGAAAACGATGCGGCGAATCAGGCATTGACGACCGTCGCCGCTAACTGACTACCACCCGGGGGCGATATTGAAGCCGAAGTGGCCTCCCTTTTCGCGCCGCTGGAACGGATAGGCGTAATACGCTTCCAGAATCAAATAGCCGAGAATGTTCATGCGCGCGCTCACGCCCGTGCTGAACACCGGCACCCGGCTCGGCGTGTCGCGGTCGAACGCGAGCCGCGGCCGCTCCCGCCTGACCGTGGTGCCATTGGCCAGCGTGATTTGCGCGTCGCTTCCCCACCACGCGAGCCCCGCATCGAAGAACGGCGCGATCTCGGTCGGCAGGAAGGGCATGTTGATCAGCCCGAGCCCTGGCACGCCGAAGAGCGGAATCCGGATCTCGAAATTGGCGACGGCCAGCCGGCTGCCGACCAGGCGCTCGAACTCCGGGCATTCGGTCGTGCCGGTCAGCCTGGTCGGCCGGCTGCACTCGCTTGCCTCGAACGATTCCACCGAATAGCCACGCACGAACGTCTCGTATCCAAGGAACAGCGGAGTGAGGCGTTCATTGTCGCCGTCGCGCCCGTAACGGCCGTAATGCATGCCGCGGAACGCGAAGGAGATCGGCTGTGCGAAGAAGTAGCGCCGATAGTCGAGCAGTCCAGTCTGGTACTGCAGCGTGCCAAAGGTCGGCGACACCTCCAGTCGATAGCGCTGGCCGACCACCGGTGAGGTGAAGCCGAAATTCGAGTTGTCGCCAACGTACGCGGCGGATGCGTCGAAAAAGTAGAGCGGCTCCGGCTCGCCGAACGGATCGTCCTCGCGCTGTTCATCGACCACGACGCCACCCTGAACCAGGAACGAGCGGACCTCCCGGTCGAAAGCCAGGCGCGTGAAGCCGCCGCTGAACTCGATGCGGCGCGTCTGCGAGAAGGGTCGATACGCAAATCCGGCCAGCTGGTCGACGTAGATCCTTTCCAGGAACTGCTGCACCAGTTGCTGGCCGGTAGCCGGATCCTGCGACACGAAAGTTTGTGCGGTCAGGTACGGGATGTGTCCCGCCAGCGTCGCCCAGTTCCAGCGGTGCTCGGAATTGCGATAGAACGCCTGGCCGCCGATGTCTTTCAGGGTCCCCTGCGCCTGGATCGCGGCGCCCAGCTGATGATCGCCGAGCATGTCGCTGAAGTACGCCGACACGCCGCCGCCCACCGAGGGGCCGAAGCGCGATGCGCCGACGCCGACCGACGGCTGTCCGAGATAGTCGAGCATGAGGCGCGGCCGGTAATCCTCGCGCGCGAACTGCGCGCTTGCCGGCGGCAGCCCTACCAGCGGCTCCGACAGATACTCCGCGACCAGTCCGGTGCCGTAGGCCGACATGGGCGGCAGGATCGCCGCCGCGACCACGTCCGCTTCCGGCGCGGTCTGCACCGGTGTGCCGACCGCCCGCTCGGGATCCAGCCCGTACACGTTGTAGCCCGTGTTCTCGAATACGGAGAACATGACGCGTCCGCTGCGCTGCGCGACCGTCAGGGCGGGTGAGAGCGCGGTGATGCCGCTCACGCCCGTCGCGAGGCGCGTCACCTGGTTGACGGAACCGGTCGCGATGTCGAGCCGGAACAGATCGCTGAAGCCCTCATGGTCGGCGATGAAGTACAGCTCGCGGCCGCTCGGCGAATACTGCGGGTTGATGTGCTTCGCGCCGGCGAACGGCGCGATCACACGCACCTCGTTGGTCGCCAGATCGAAAATCGCCAGATTCATCGGCCCGAAGACCATGCGCTGGAAGTCGGTCGCGGCGCCGCGATCGGTCGAGAACGCGATCGAGCGGCCATCCGGCGACCAGGCCGGCTGCAGATCCGCGTAACGATCGTTCGTGATCTGCTGCGCCGAGCCGGTCGCCACATCGATGATGTAGAGATCGCTGGCGCCGCCCTGCATGCCGGTGACGGCGATGCGGCTGCCGTCCGGCGACCATGCGGGGTTCGCAATCGCGCCCACCTCGGCGATGCTGATCTCGCGCTCGACGTCCTCGGAGTTGACGTCGAAAATCGCAATCCGCATGTCGCCTTCGTCGAACACCGCGAACGCGAACTTCTGCCCATCCGGAGACCACGTGCCCGCCGATGAAATAAAGCTCAGCGCGTCGAAGTGCGGCGTACGATTCGGGCTGGTCAGCTTCTTGACCGTCTCGCCGGTGCGCGCATCCGCGACGTACAGATCGATCGAGAACAGTCCCTCACGCGTGAAGTACGCGACATAGCGGCCGTCCGGACTGAGCACCGGCGACAGGTTGAAGGCGCCGATCTCATCATCATAGAGCACACGATCGCCCGCATCCTGCGGCCGCTGGCGCCCGGCGATCAGCGGCAGGTACTGCGAGCGGATAGCCGTGATCCACTGTTCCGAGAGCTGCTTGCTGTTCAGCCCGAGCACGCGCTGGAGCGCGACGTCCCAGCCGGTGCGCGTGGCGAAGCGGTACAGCTCCGTAACCGAGCGATCGCCCCAGCGTCCGGCAATGTAGGCCCACAGGGCCTGGCCGTAGCGGTAGGGAAAAAAGCGCGGATCGCGCGTCAGCTGGTCGATGGTCGGCAGCTCACCCCGCAGAGCCGCGTCGCGCAGCCACATCGCCGTGTGCGCATCCACGCGCCCGAGTGAGAGATACTCCGCCATGCCTTCCACCAGCCAGAGCGGCAGCCGGCCCATGCCCGACAGCCCGCCCCCGGCAGGCGAGGCCGCCAGATCGTACTGGAAGACGTGCACCAGCTCGTGCCCCAGCACGTGATCGTTGTCGCGATAGATGCCGGTGAACGGCATGATCACGCGCGTGCGGATCCCCTCCGTCACGCCGCCCGTGCCCTCCGTCAGCTGATCGCCGATCACGTTCGTCTGCTGGAAGTCGGGATGATCCGCGTACAGGATCAGCGGCTTCTTCTTGAATTCGTGCTGAAACGCCCGCGACAGACGCGTATACCACCGCTCCGCCATGCGCGTCGCGTCTTCGACGACCTCTTCCTCTTCCGGATAGTAGTGCACATCGAAGTGCTGCGATTTCATGATTCGCCAGTCGAAGTCCTCGTACTGGACCTTCTGACGGCCGAAGTATTGAGCCGGTAGAGCGCTCGGCAGAGTTGTGAACAGCGCGAGCAACAGGCAGGCGCGCATCAGTTTGCGAAACATCCCGATCCCCCAAATGTGATTCCAGCCCCGCACCCCGCCGGCGCAAGGGCTATGCCCCTGTCTGAACGACACAACAGGCGGACGACACCCTGACGCGCTGATGAGAGGCATGCGAGGCGCGGTATCGCAAAAGGCCATACGGAATCCTTGCAATCTGCCAGATGCCACCGTAAGTTGGCGCCCTGACATGGTGCACTCAGCGGGGTTGCTGCGCTGGCTCTACGTGGGCCGGATGACGCTGGCGGCAGGAGTGTTCGCGGGCGCCGTCCTGGTTTGGCAGTCGGCTACACCGGGCGAGACGCTGATTGCAACCTTTACGCTGCTCGCCGCCGTCGGCTTTACCGCCGCCAGCTGGTGGTACACGACCGTAGTCGGGCGGACGGCCGGGACCAACTTCCTCTACACCCAGCTCGTTTTCGACACGCTGCTCGTCACGGCCATCGTGCACATCACGAACGGCCCGGACAGCAGTTTTCCACCCCTCTACATCCTGGTGATTGCGGCCGGCGCGCTGCTCCTGCCGCTGCCCGGCGGGGTGCTGATCGGTGCGCTCGCCAGCATTCTGTATTTCGCGGATCTCATCTGGTTTCACCGTTTGCCGGAGGCCGAAGGCCAGTCGGTGAATCTGCTGCTGGTGCGCGTGCCGGCCGACATGGCCGATGCGCTGCTCCAGATCGGGCTGTTTGCGCTGGTCGCGCTCTCGACCGGCGCGCTGGGCGACCGATTGCGACAGACCGGTCACGCGCTGGGGCAGGTCCAGTCCGAGCTGCACAAGCTGCGGCTGGATACCGATGACATTCTCGGCGCGGTCGATACCGGTCTGGTCACGGTTGATGAGGCTGGCCGGCTGGTCTACATGAACGTCGCGGCGGAGTCGGTGCTGGGGCTGCGCGCGCTGAACTGGCGCGGCCAGGTCATGCTCGAGGAGCTGGACCGCCGGGCGCCGGGTCTGGGCACGGTCATCCGACGCACGATCGGGACGCGCCTGCCGGTGCGCCGCTATGAGATTCGCATCCGCACGGCCGAAGGCGAGCGCATCCTCGGTGTGCGCACTACGGTGCTCGAGCGGTCGGGCGCGCCATCCGTGACCGCGGTATTCCAGGACATCACCGACAGCCGTCAGATCGAAGAGCTGCTGCGCCGCACGGAGCGGCTGCAGGCGGTCGCGGAGCTGGGCGCATCGCTCGCGCACGAGATCAAGAATCCGCTCGCGTCCATCCGCAGCGCGGTCGAGCAGCTCGCAGAATCGCCGCTCAGCCCGCACGACAAGGGCACCTTGAGCCGCCTGGTCGTGAGTGAGTCCAATCGCGTCAGCCGCCTGCTTTCGGAGTTCATGGAGTTCAGTCGGGTCGAGCTGCGCAAACGCAGCGCGGTGGACTTCGCGCGCATCACGACGGATGCGATCGGTCTGGTCGCGCAGCACCCGGATGCGCAGGGCGGCGCGCACATCGAATACAAGCCGCCGCGACAGGCGCTGCTGGTGGATGGCGATCCCGATCTGTTGCACCGCGCGGTTTTCAATCTCGTGCTGAATGCGGTGCAGCACGCCGGCCCGGCTGGCCGTGTGCGGATCGAGCTGGGCGACACCACGAAAGCGAGCGTGCCTTCCAGCGTGCAGCTGCGCGCGCCCGTGCGCCTGAGTGTGCGCGACTCGGGTCCCGGCATTCCGGAAGAGGACATTCCACGCGTCTTCGATCCGTTCTTCACTACGCGCCAGGGTGGCACCGGCCTCGGGCTGGCGCTGGTGCACCGGGCCATTGAGGCGCACCACGGGACGATTCTCGTGGACGGCGGCTCCGGGGGTGGTGCGGAGTTCACGGTCTATCTGCCGGCGAAGAGCGAGCAGGGGAGTTCCTGATGCGTCCCAAGGTTCTGGTAGTCGACGACGAGCGCTCGATACTCGATACGGTCGAGATTCTGCTGCGCGGCGAGGGCTTCGAGGCGGCGGTCGCGCAGAGCGGTCGCGAGGCCCTGGAGCGTTTCGACGAGCTGGGTCCCGACATTGTGGTGACCGACATCCGCATGCCGGGTGTGACCGGCCTCGACCTGCTCGAGGCGGTCCGTGCGCGCGATCCCGAGGTGCCGGTCATCCTGATGACGGCGCAGGCGTCGCTCCAGTCGGCTGTCAAAGCGGTGAATCAGGGCGCATTCTATTAACTGCAGAAGCCGTTCTGCAACGCGGAGCTGGTCGCCCTGTGCCGGCGCGCCGCGCAGCTGCGCGAGCTGGCGCGCGAGAACAAGACGCTCAAGCGCGAGATCCGGCGCCGTGACACATCGCAGGCGGTCCGGCCGATCGGCAAGAATCGCAATTTCCTCGACGTGCTGAAGCTCGCGGAGATGGTCGCGCCGACCGATTCGACGATTCTGATCACGGGCGAAAGCGGAACTGGCAAGGAGATCGTCGCGCGCTACATCCATCAGCTGTCGGAGCGCGAGAGCGGGCCTTTCGTTTCGATCAACGCGGGCGCGCTGCCGGAGAACCTGCTCGAGTCCGAGCTGTTCGGCCACGTGAAGGGCAGCTTCACCGGCGCGGTGCGCGAAAAGGAAGGTCTGCTGGTTGTCGCTCGCGGCGGCACCTTCTTCATGGATGAGATCGGCGAGATGTCGCCGGCGCTGCAGGTAAAGTTGCTGCGCGCGCTGCAAGAGCGGGAGGTGGTGCCGGTCGGCGCGACCGAGCCGCTCCCGATCGACGTGCGCGTGATCGCGGCGACCAACCGCGACCTCGAGCACGAGATCCGCCGCGGCACCTTCCGCAGCGACCTGTACTACCGGCTGAACGTGATCACGCTGCATCTGCCGCCGTTACGCGAGCGGCGTGATGACGTGCAGCTGCTGGCCGAGCATTTCCTGCAGCGCATGCAGCACGAGAACGGCGCTGACACGCGCGTGCTGCGGCTGAGCGATGATGCGCTCGAGGTGTTCGAGCGCTACGATTGGCCCGGCAACGTGCGCGAGCTGGAGAACGCGCTCGAGCGCGCCGCCATTCTCACGCACGATGGCGTGATTGCCATGGGCACGCTGCCGGCGCGCATCGTCGAGCCGGCGCCCGCGCCGCTCATATCGGAGCGGCCGCCGGCGAATCCGACACTCGAGCTGATCGAGCGTGCCTACATCCTGTGGGTGCTGCAGGCCGAGGGCGGCAACAAGGCGCGCGCCGCGGAAGTGCTCGGCATTGACCCATCGACGCTGTACCGCAAACTCAACCGCTACGGGGTGGCTGACTGATGCAGGTCACTGGCGTGCGACTGAGTGTGGTGATGCCGGTATACAACGAGCACGCGACGGCGGAAGCATCGGCTCGGCGCGTACGCGGCATTCCGCTGGACGTCGAAATCATCTCGATCGATGACGGCTCGCAGGATGGCACGCGCGAGCTCCTGCAGCGGCTGAAGCAAGAGGGCGTCATCGATCAACTGATTCTCCAGCCGCGCAATCGCGGCAAGGGCGCGGCGGTCAGGGCCGGCATTCAGGCCGCGAGCGGCGATGTGATCGTCATTCAGGATGCGGATCTCGAGTACGATCCGGCGGAGCTGCCGCGTCTGCTGGAGCCGATCCTCGATGGACGCGCGGACGCCGTTTTCGGCAGTCGCTTTCTGGGCGGCCCGCACCGCGTGCTCTATTTCTGGCACAGTGTCGGCAACAGCTTCCTCACGCTCGTCTCCAACATGTTCACCGATCTCAACCTCACCGACATGGAGACGTGCTACAAGATGGTCCGTGCGGACCTGCTGAAGAGTCTGCCGCTCAGGAGCGATCGCTTCGGCTTCGAGCCGGAGCTGACCGCGCGCCTCGCGCAGGCCGGGGCTCGCATATACGAAGTGCCGATCTCCTATAGCGGGCGCACCTACGCGGAAGGCAAGAAGATCAAATGGACCGACGGTGTCGCCGCGTTCTGGCACATCGTGCGCTGCAATCTGCTCGGGCCGCGGGTGCCATCCTATCGGCGGGACCGCGCATAAGTGCGGGCGACCAGGCTGGTTGCCGCTGCGCTGGCTTCGCTCGGGATGCTCCCGCTGTGGCGCGTGCTGCCGCGGCGGCCGACCGGCATTGCGGGCGCCGCAACGGCGGAGCTGGCCGCGTCTTACACGTCCCTGGTCTGGAGCGGTGTGCTGCTCGCGCTGATCCCGGCCGTGCTGGCTGCGGTGCTGGTCGATCCCGACCGGCTGGGCCACACGCTGGCCCGCGCGGCACGACCGCTGACGCGTGCGCGCACGCGTGGGTTTGCATTAACGCTTGCTCTGCTTGCGACGACGCTCGCGGCCTCTATCGCCTTCTTCGTTCTCGACGCTCGACCGACCCTCAGCGACAGCTTTGCCCAGCTCACGCATGCGCGCTACTTCGCCGCCGGCCGGCTGGCCGGACCCGGAGCAGACGCGGCCTGGCACATCCAGCAGACGCTGCAGACACCGGCGGGCTGGGTGTCGCAGTATCCACCCGGTTACGTCGCGCTGCTCGCGGCGGGATTCCTGCTCGGTAACGTCGCCCTGGTCGGGCCCGTGCTGGCCGGTGTCGCGGTATTCTTCGCCGCGCTCATCGCCGAGCGCATGTTCGCGAGCCTGCCGCTCGCGCGCACGGCCGCGCTGCTCGCCGCCCTGTCGCCCTTCCTGCTGGCACTTTCCGCCGCATACATGAGCCATGTGCCGGCGGCCGCGCTGCTGTGCGCAGCCGGGTATTTTCTGCTGCGCGCTAATGACCGTGCCGCATGGGCGGCCGCGGCCGGCGCGAGCATCGGTGCGCTGTTCGCGATCCGCCCGCTGACCGGGCTGGTAGTCGGCGTGGTCGCGCTGATCTACGGCGCGATCGGCCCGCTCGGCACGCGCGCGCGACTGGTGCGCGCAGGCGTGGCCGTGCTCGCGGCGGCGCCCTGGCTGCTTGCGGTCGCATGGTACAACGCGCGCTTTTTCGGCAGCCCGTTCACCTTCGGCTACACGGCCGCACTCGGCCCCGCTGCAGGTCTCGGCTTCGGCACCGACCCGTGGGGCAACCGGTACGGCATCATCGAAGCGCTCGGCTATACATCAGCGGAGTTGATCGCGCTCAGCGTGCATCTGCTCGAAACGCCGTTGCCGATCGTGACATTGATCGGTCTGCATTTCGCGCTCCCGCCGCTCCCATCGCTCGCATCGCTCCCATCGCTCGCATCGCTCTCATCCCTCTCATCGCCCTCGCGCCTGATCTTCTGGCTGTGCGCCGCGCTGGTGATCGCGAATCTCTTCTATTGGCACCATGGCCTGTTCATGGGACCGCGCATGCTGGCGGACGCGGCGCCGCTCTGGGTGCTGCTGGCCGTCTACGCGATTGCGGGACTGATCACGCGCATTCGCGCGGATTGGCTGATCGCGGACAAGTACAGCGTGCGCGCATTCGTTCTGGGCGGAACCGTGACCGCGCTGTTGGCGGGCGTGCTCGTGCTCACGCCCGCGCGTCTGCTGAGCTACTCGATTCCCGCTGGCCTGCGGCCGCTGCTGAGCGCACCGAGCGTGGAGGATTCGCCGCTGGTCTTCGTGCACGGCGGCTGGACCGCGCGCGTCGCGATGCGGCTGGCCGCGCACGGCATGCGGCTCGATTCGGTGGAGACGGCGTTGCGCCAGAACGGCACCTGCCGTGTCCACAACTTCTCACTCGCGTACGCGCGCGGGGAACGCTGGCTGCACATCGATTTCACGCCGCGCGCCGATCGGTTGCCGCGCGTCGTCGAAATCTCGCCGGGCAATCGCATCCGCATCGAGGCGGACGAGCTGGTGGACGCGGGCTGCGCCCGCGAAATCGCCGCCGACACGGCCGGCGTGATCGACGTGACGCCGTTCATCTGGCAGGGCGATCTGCCCGCGCTTCCTGCGCGCGGCGCCATGTTCGTGCGCGATATGGGACCGGACGAGAACGCGCAGCTCATCGCGCGCTTTCCCGCGCGCACGCCCCGCCTCATGCATGATGATCACGGCAAACTCGAGCTGCTCGACTACGATAGCGGGATGCGCGCCCGCTGGGGAGCGTCCCAGTGATGCCCCTCCACCCCTACGCCACTGCTCCCCTACGCCGGCGCAGCGCGTGGATCCTGGCCGCGATCATGGTCATATCGACCGGCGCGACCGTGCTCGCGCTGCGCCGCAACGCGACGACTTTCGACGAAATCGTCCTGATCTCGGCGGGCGCGCGCGGCTACACCAACGGCAAATTCGACCTCGCGCCCGATCATCCGCCGGCCATGCAGTACCTGTATGGCCTGCCGGTCTTTCTGAGCCGGCCGAACTATCCGTCCGAGGCCGGTTACGACACGCGCGACATCGGCTACCGCTACCTGTATGCGCGACAGTTTTTCTGGCAGAGCGGCAATGATCCGGAGCGCGCCGCCTTTCTCGGCAGGCTGCCGGCCGCGCTCTGTGCGTTGCTGCTGGTGCTGGTCACCTTCGCATTCACGCGCCGCGCCGCCGGCACGGGCGCGGCCCTGCTGGCCGCGGCGCTGGTGGCATTTCTGCCCGACGTGCTCGCGCATGGCGGCGTATCGTACAACGACGTCCCGCTTGCGCTGACCTATTTCCTGGCGGTCTGGGCGCTCGATCGCGCGGTGCGGCTGCCGGACTGGCGCAACGCACTGCTGGCCGGCGTGGCGGTCGGGCTCGCGCTCGGCGTGAAGCTGAGCGCGATCGCGCTCGGACCCGTCGCATGCGCGCTGCTCGCGCTGGAAGCCGTCGCGCGCCGCGACCGGCGCTGGGCGCTGCGCATCATTGCGGCGGTGCCGCTCGCGATTGGTGCGGCGTATCTGATGCTCGTGCTGATCTACCGCGGTGATTTCGGGCTGGAACAGTTCCGCTACGCGCTCGACAAGACCTTCCGCCACGTCACGCGCGGACACGGCGCGGCGGGCTTCCTGCTCGGCAAGGCCGATCCGGAAGGCTTCTGGTATTTCTTCCCGGTGGCATTCCTGTTCAAGACGTCGGCCGCGCTGCATGCGCTCGCGATCGTGGCGCTGCTGCCACTGCTCAGGGCCGATTATCCGGGAGTGCGAGCTCTCGCCGCGCACCCGCTGCGGGTGCCGGTGGTCGCGGCGGCGGTGTTTGGCGCCGCGCTCCTGACCTCGAGCCTCAACATTGGCTTTCGCTACGCGCTGCCCGTGCTGCCGCACATCTGCGTGCTGATCGCCGCTGGTGTGACCTCGGTCTGGAACCAGGGCGGCCGGCGCGTGCGGGCGCTGATCGCGGTGCTGGTCGCATGGCTTATCATCTCGCCGCTCACCTACTATCCGAACTTCCTGACCTACATCAGCGAGTACGGCCCGCGCGATCGCGGCCGCAACAGCGAAGTGCTGGTCGACTCGAGCCTCGACTGGGGACAGGGACTGTTACAGCTGCGCGAGTATATGCGTGACTACCGCATCGAGCGCGTCTACCTGAGCTACTTCGGCTCCGCGCAGCCGGACGGCTACGGCATCGACTACGTGCCGCTGCACAGTTTTTTCCCGCTTGCGCCCAGCCGCTTGTCGGGTCCTGACGCGCCGCCGCCGACGCACATCGTCATCTCCGCGACCAATCTGCAGGGCGTCTATTTCACGCACGACCCGTTCGCACGATTCCGCGACCTCGAGCCCGAAGCCGTGGTCGCGAACTCCATGTATGTTTACCGGATTCAGCCATGAACATTTCGGTCGTCATCCCGGTCTACAACGAGCAGGACAACATTCCCGAGCTGTACGAGCGTCTGGTGCGGGTGCTGCACGATTCCATCGAGTTCATCTTCGTGGATGACGGCAGCACGGACGGCAGCTTCGACGCGCTGCGCGCGTTGCGCGCCCGAGACCGTCGCGTGCGCGTGATTCGCTTCCGCCGCAATTTCGGGCAGACCGCCGCGCTGTCGGCGGGCATCGACCACGCGCGCGGCGAGATCATCGTGCCCATGGACGGCGATCTCCAGAACGATCCGCATGACATTCCGCGCCTGCTCGACAAGATCAACGAGGGGTACGACGTCGTGAGCGGCTGGCGGCGCAACCGCCGGGACAATCTCCGGCGCCGGCTGCCTTCGGTGATCGCGAATCGGCTGATCTCCTGGATCTCGGGCGTGCATCTGCACGATTACGGCTGCTCGCTCAAGGCGTATCGCAAGGACGTGCTCTCGGACGTGCGGCTCTACGGCGAGATGCATCGCTTCGTGCCGATCTACGCCAGCTGGCAGGGCGCGCGTGTGACCGAGCTGCCGGTCACACATCACGCGCGCACGCGCGGCAAGTCGAAATACGGTCTCGAGCGCACCATCAAGGTCGTGCTCGACATGATCGTCGTAAAGTTTCTGGCCAGCTACTCGACCAAGCCCATCTACGTGTTCGGCGGCTTTGGCCTGTTCGCGCTGTTCATGTCGCTCGCGACCTTCACCTGGATGCTCTATCTGAAGCTCGCCGGCCGCGCGGATTTCGTGCAGACGCCGCTGCCGCTGGTCACCGTGATGTTCCTGCTGGTCGGCTGCCTGAGCGTGCTGCTCGGGCTGGTCGCCGAGCTGAGCATCCGGACCTACTACGAATCGCAGGGCAAGCGCACCTACGCGATCCGCGACATCGAGGAGGCATGAAGGAGCGTCTGCTGCAGTACCTCGCCTGTCCGCACTGCGGCGGTGATCTCGCGCTCGATGTGAGCGCCCGCACCGGGCACGAGATCATGGAGGGCTCGCTGACCTGCGCCGCCTGCCATCACGTTTTCGCGATCCGGCATGGCGTGCCCCGCTTCGCTACCGACGTCGCGGAGATCGAGCAGCGCACGGCCAGCGCGTTCGGCTTCGAATGGAACCGCTACTCGGAGCTGGCCGAGCGCTATCGCCAGCAGTTTCTCGACTGGCTCGCTCCAGTCACCGCCGACTTCTTCAAGGGCAAGGCCGTGCTCGAGGGCGGCTGTGGCAAAGGCCGGCACTCGGCGCTGGCCGCGGAGTTCGGCGCGAAAGACGTCGTCTCGCTGGATTTGAGCGAAGCCGTGGAAGCGGCATTCGCGAACACACGCCACCTCGAGAACGTGCACATCGTACAGGCCGATCTCGCCAATCCGCCGGTGCGGCCAGGGTTCGATTATGCTTTCTCGATCGGCGTGCTGCATCACACACCGGATCCGGAGCGCGGCTTCCGCGCGCTCGTCTCGAAGCTGAAGCCGGGTGGCGCGCTGTCGGCATGGGTGTATGGCCGCGAGGGCAACGGCTGGCTCGTGCACGGCGTCACGCCCATTCGCGAGCACGTCACCTCCCGCCTGCCGCACGCCGTCCTGGATGTGCTGGCCGGGGCCGTTACGGTTCCACTCTGGCTCGGTACCAGGTTGATCTACGGACCGACGCGCGGACGCCTCGGTTCCCTGCGACTGCCGTACGGCGAATATCTCAGCTACATCGCGCCGTTTCCGTTCCGCGAGCAGCGCACCATCGTCTTCGATCACCTGGTCGCGCCGGTAGCGTTCTACATCCGGCGCGAAGAATTCGAGGGCTGGTTCGACCGCGCCGGCCTGCAGGAAGTGCAGATCCAGCATCACAATGCGAACAGCTGGCGCGGCTTCGCGCGCGTGCCGATGCGGGCCGCCTGATGTGCGGCATCGCCGGCATTGCCGCACTGGATGCGCGCGCGGCCACTGTGGACGCAGCGCCGCTGCGCGCCATGCTCGCCTGCCTCGCGCACCGCGGGCCTGACGACGAAGGCGAGTACCGGGCGCCGGGCGTCGCGCTCGGTCACCGTCGCCTTTCCATCATCGACGTGGAAGGCGGCCACCAGCCGCTGTACGGCGCGCGCGCCACCACGGTCGTGATCGT
>JBQTJO010000287.1:0-6032 GCA_052387015.1 Gemmatimonadota bacterium | reverse complement strand
CTCTGCGGCTCGGCTTCATCCAGCTGCGCCGGCTCGGGCACGGCTTCGCCGTCACGTCGGGCAAATACGATGACCCGAACGAGCCCGGCGACGTCTCGCACTTCCAGGCGCTCTCGACCGCGCTCTCCGCGACGGTCGGCATCGGCAACATCGCGGGCGTCGCGATCGCGATCCACTACGGCGGCCCGGGCGCGCTCTTCTGGATGTGGATGACCGCGTTCCTCGGCATGGCCACCAAATACACGGAGGTGACGCTTGCGCAGAAGTACCGCGCCGTCACCACCGATCGCGATCCGACCAAGTGGGAAGGCAGCGTGTCCGGTGGTCCGATGTACTACATCGAGCGCGGGCTCGGACCGCAGTGGAAGCCGCTGGCGATCCTGTTTGCCGCACTGCTCGCGATTACCGCGTTCCTCACCGGCAACGCGATCCAGGCCAATACGCTGGCCGACACCATGAGCACATCCTTCGGCGTGCCGACCTGGGTTACCGGTGTCATTAGCGCCCTGATCGTCGGTGCCGTGATCGTCGGGGGCATCAGCCGCATCGGCGCGGTCACGGGCGTGCTGGCGCCGCTCATGGCCGCGATCTACGTGGGCGGCGCGCTCATCGTGCTGCTGCTCAATGCCGGCAGCATCCTGCCCGCATTGGGTCTCATCTTCCGCGAAGCGTTCAATCCGACCGCGGGTGTGGCCGGCACGGGCATCGGCGCGATTCTCGTCACCATGATGTGGGGAGTGCGGCGCGGTCTGTTCTCGAATGAGGCCGGACAGGGCTCGGCGCCCATCGCGCACGCCGCCGCCAAGACCGACGAGCCGGTCTCGGAAGGCGTCGTCGCGCTGCTCGAGCCGTTCATCGACACCATCGTCATCTGCACGATGACCGGCCTGGTGGTCGTGCTCACGGGCGTATGGAACGACAAGCACCCACAGCAGCTTTCCGTGGGCGGCGGCGATGCGAGCTGGATCGCCGACCTGCCCAATGGCGACGTCGCGCGCCGCGTCGCCGCGCCGGCCGAGTTCCGCATAGAGTACGGCGTGCCGGTCTTCACTGCGGGCGACCCGCGCTTCGCATGGCACGACGCGCCGGTGGACACGTTCTACACGGACGAGGCGCAGACGCAGCCCTTCACGGGCGTCATGCTGCCCGAGCGCGGCGTCGCCGTCGCCACTGACGGCACGGAGTACAGGGATTTGTACGGCAATGCATCCGAAACGGGCGCGCCGCTGACCATGATGGGATTCCAGCGCGGGCTGCCCGGTACGTTCGGGCAGTTCATCGTCATCATTGGCGTGCTGCTGTTCGCGATTTCGACCGCGATCTCATGGAGTTACTACGGCGATCGCTCCGCGCAGTACCTGTTCGGCTCGAAGATCATCAAGCCGTATCGCATGGTCTATGTCCTGATGCACTTCGTCGGCGCGGTCGTGCCGCTGGCCTCGATCTGGGCGCTCGGCGACGTCTTCCTCGGCGTCGTCATCCTCCCCAACCTGCTCGCGCTGATTCTGCTCAGCGGCCAGGTCAAACAGATGACGGACAGCTACTTCGAGCGCAAGCCGTGGCAGTCGAACTACGAGGTGCAGCAGCAGATCAGGGCTGCGCGCAAAAAGAAAGCGTGATGCGAGCGGGAACCGCGCTCCTGCTTTTTCTGTCTTTCGAGGCGACGCCGCTCGTGGTCGACGGCGCCATGTATCTGATCACGCCGCTCGGCAAGATCGTTTCGCTCGATCCCGCGTCGGGTTCGGTCCGCTGGCTTTACGACGCCAAGGTCAGTGCGTCGACTCACTTCGGCGATTTCGCAAGTCGCGGTGTCAGCAGCTGGATCGATCAGGTCAGAGAGCGCGGCGACCTCTGTCATCGTCGCATCTTTGCGGGCACGGTGGACCGCGCCTGATTGCGCTGGATGCGGCAATGGGCCGGCCGTGCCCCGATTTTGGCGAGGGCGGAGTGGTCGACCTGCGCGTGGAACTCTGCAATAGTCCCGACCAGTTCTCCGAGGCGGCGAGGTCCGAGCGTACGATGCGCGCAACGGGCAGTTGCGGTGGAGGTGGGATCCGGTGCCGCAGGACTCGGCCGATCCGGCTTTCGACACGTGGCATGGTCCGAGCGCGCGGCGGACCGGAGGCGCGAATACCTGGTCGGTTATTGCTGCCGACACCGCCCTCGGGCTGATCTTCGTGCCCACCAGCAGCCCGAGTCCCGACTATTACGGCGGCGAACGGCTCGGCGACAATCGTTATGCGAACAGCGTTGTCGCCCTGGATGCGAAGAGCGGGAAACTCGTGTGGCGCTTTCAAACCGTGCACCACGATCTCTGGGACTACGACAACGCCGCACCACCGGCGCTGATCACGATTACGGTGAACGGCCGGCGCGTGCCGGTCGTGGTGCAGGCAACCAAGTCCGGTCAGCTGTATGTGCTGGAGCGGGCGACCGGCAGGCCTGTTCTCCCGGTCGAGGAGCGCCCGGTTCCGGCCTCGGATGTGCCCGGTGAAAGGGCCGCGCCGACGCAGCCCTTCAGCAGTGTGGAACCGATCAGCCCACAGCGCTTCGAGCTCACTTCGCTCGAACAGCTTGCACCCGCGGCGCGAGAGTATTGCGCGCAACGGCTTTCCGGACTGCGCAACGAAGGCGTCTTCACGCCGGTCAGCCTGCGTGGCTCGATCATGTATCCTTCGAACATCGGCGGAGCGCACTGGGGCGGCGTCGCATACGATAAGGCGCGTGAGCTCGTGATCGTGCCGGTGAACACCGCGTTGGCGATCGCGCAGTTGATTCCCGCGGATTCGTTGGTTGCAGATTCTGCACGCGCGGACGGCGCGCGCACCGGAGCGCAATTTACCCGCATGCGGGGCACGCCTTACTGGCTGCGGCGTGAGATCCTCCTTGCGCCAGGCGGCGGCCTGTGCACGCCGCAGCCGCTCGGGAAGCTCGTGGCGGTCAGCATGAAGACGGGCTGTGGAGTGCGCAGCTCCCGGCCGGTGGCAAGGCGACACCGATGACCTACCTGGCCGACGGCCGACAATACATCGTGATTGCCGCGGGCGGCGACGGCGGGTTCTTCGGATCCGGTGACACGCTGGTCGCGTTCACTTTGCCGCAGTCGTCGCGCTGACTTCTTTCACGCGCGCTTCGATCCAGCGCGCGATGCCTGCGTGCGGCAGCAGGGGCTCACCCGTGTAGACGATCGGCAGACCGGCCAGGTCGCGCGGCAGCCGCTCGTGACTGAGCCGGCCGCGCGAAATCAGCACCGGAACCACGAGCACGGCGCGGCCGGTCAGCTCGTGCTGCAGCTCGATGATTTCGCGAACCCGCTGCACGGCCTCGCCGCGCACGTGCGGCGGCGCATCGTCCTGCACCAGGCCGAGCTTCACGTCACGGAATCGCGTGCGGGCCGCGACCGTGTCCGCCACCACGCGCAGGTTCTGCATCCAGCGCGCGAGATCATCGGCCGAGTTCGGGCCGTGGCCGACGATGAAGAGAGCCTGCCGGGCCGGCTCCTTTGCGAGCGCGAGCGCGCGCTCGGTCAGGATTTGCGCGATTTCGCCTGAATCGTCGATCGCACGCGCGACGTGCAGCGGCACGGTCGACTCGGCTCGCTTCAGCCCGCCCATGTGCAAGTGATGCATCATGGTTTCGCTCAGCTCGTTGGTTTCGCCCGCGAGGTAACGAATCTGCTCGTAGTGACCGCTGTAGCTCGAGACGAGCAGCGGCACGACCACGATCCGGCTCACCTTTGGCGCGAGCTCCGCAACCACCTGCTGGAAGGGTCGCGCCTTGGCGCCCGGGCCCATCAGGAACGCCACTTCGACCGGCCCGCCGGTCTGCGCCAGCTTAGCGACCTTCGCCACTTCCGCATTCCACTCCGGGCCCGCGCCGTGCGCGACCACGATCGTGCCGACCGGCTTCTGCTGTGCCACGACGACGCCAGTCATATAGAGGATCGCCAGCGACGATCCGATCAGTTGTTTCAGCATCTTCTCCTCTATTCCTGCCAGCTCAGCCCGATGTAGAGCTGACGACCCGAGAAATCCGGCCAGCCGGCCGGTGTGCTCTCGAATGCGTTCTCGACGCCGACCGACAGTTGAAGTCCGCCCGGCAGCGGTCGCGCGAGCCGCGCGTCGACGCGCGCAAAGCCCTCACGTTCGACTACGCCGCTTTCCGTTCGCTGCACTGGTGTAGCGCCGGTGTCGTTCACGCTCAGATTCGCGTGCACCCGGCTCGGCGCAGCGAACGACAGCGCGATACGACCGCTGTGCGACGGCCGGCCGAGCAGCGGCGCGCGCGTGTCGCCGGCGTAAGCATCCAGATAGCTGTACCCGACCTCCGCGCGCACGCGGCCGATGGTCGCGCCCAGCTCCGACTCGAAGCCGCGTGTCACTCCGCTCTCGACGTTCTCGTAGGTATAGACGTTCAGGCCGGCGGAATCGGCGCGCGCGCCCGTCTCGATGAAATCGTCGAACTGGTTGTAGAAGCTCTGTGCGCGGACGTACCAGCGGTCGCGCGCCCACTCGAATCCGAGAGTTGCGTTGCGCGAGCTTTCCGGCCGCAGCTCCGGGTTGCCTCTGACCACGTAGCCCAGCCCCGGCGCGATGTTCAAGAACTCCATATACAATTCCTTGAACGCCGGCGCGCGGAAGCCGCGACCGACCGCGGCGCGTACGATCGTGGCGTCGGACAGACTGTAGCGCATCGAAACGTGCGGCGTGAACGACGTCCCCCACTGCTCGCTGGACGAGATTCGGCTGCCGGGCACAATCGTGACCGGACCGGCGGGAATCGTGACCTGCGCGAAGCTCTCGATGGCGTCCAGCATGCGGTCCGTGCCGATCACTCGATCGGAATGCAGATACTCCCGTTTCAACTCGATGCCGCCGTCGAACAGCACACCGCGTGCGCCGCCGTTGTACAGAAGCTCGGCTTCGATCAGGCGCTGCCGCTCGGTCTCACCCGTGCCAGCAAGCGGCTCGGGCGCCGTCGCGCGCCGGGAAAGATGCGAGAACTGCGTCGCGTGAAGCGTGGGCTTGAATCGGTGTGCGCCGCGTGTGATCTCCGCGGCTGCGCGCGCGGCGAGCTGCGTGTTGTCCGCGAACCGGTAGATCTGGCCGGACTGCCAGCGTTGGCGCTCGTCAATGACGAAGATGCTCGTGCTGAAGCTGGTCGCCGCAGCGGGATGCAACGTCAGCTTCCAGAGCGCATCCGCGCGGCGCGCGAGCGCGCCACTCGCATCCGAGCGCCCGGGCGCGTGATCGATCGAGCGACCGCCCAGCTCGAGCGAGGTTTGCGCGCCGCCCAGCGCGCCGGCGAGGTTGGCGTGCGCGTCCAGCCGGCCGCTGCTGCCGGTCACGAGCGAAAGGCCGCCCAGCGACTCCACCGCTCGTTGGCGCGTGATGATGTTGACGACGCCGCCGATCGCATCCGAGCCGAACAGGGTGGATTGCGGTCCCTTCACGATCTCCACACGCTCGATCAGGCTGCTCGAGATGCGTGAGAGGTCGGTCACGCCCGCGATGCGGCCCACCAGCGGCTGCCCATCCAGCAGGACCAGCACGCGCTCCGCGCCGAAGCCCTGAAGCATTACGCCGGCTCCGGCTGGATGACCGCCTTCGAGCGTGATGCCGGTGCGCTCCGCGATCACGGCCGCCGCGTCGGGCGCGCCGCTTTCTTCGATATCACGCCGCGTGATCAGCAGTATAGTGGGCACCACGTCCTTCAGCCGCTGAAGGCGCCGCGCCGCGGTCACGACCAGCGCCTCGAGCGACAGCGGGTTATTCGCCGTGAGCACCGTGTCCTGGGCCGCGGTCTCGGCATCGGCGGGCGACTGCGCGAGCAGCGGAGCGGCGCTCAGCAGCGTCGCCGCACAGGCACATAGAACGCGGCGCACCGTCAGCCCGCGAGCTGCGCGTGCCGAATCGTGATGAAGCGCGGCTCGCCCGCCGTGTTGTAGTAGCCGGTCAGCTGCACCTTGTAGATCGCATTGCCCCGCTTGAGCAGGTAGACGTGGAATAGCGGCCAGACCTGGTGATCGTTGC
>JBQTJO010000286.1:0-11437 GCA_052387015.1 Gemmatimonadota bacterium | reverse complement strand
AGCTCGGTCACACGGCGCGACAGCGGTGGCGTCTGCAGGTAGAAGCGCTCGCCCGGCAGCGTGGCGTTCTCCGCCGTGCGCAGCTGCTCGCGCGTGGGCAGCTCCGCGACCGACACCACATCGTAGGTCGGCGAGCCGGCGCCGAAATACCAGAGGTCGCCGACATTGTCCTGCAGGGCGCGCATGCGCGAGTGCGGCTGCACGTTGAGAATCGGGTGCAGGCCGAACAGCACGGGGATCTCGAGCGGGACCGCGTAGATGCGCTGGCGCGTGCGACTGGCCGGCCAGCGCGCGGCATAGAACGAGGTCGGCGGCGACAGCAGCGGCATGGTCGGTGAGCGCCCCCAGGCCACGCCGTCGAAATGGTCGTACGAGCGGCCGCGCCAGTACAGCGCGCGCGGGTGGGCGGGCGCGCCATCCGGGAACTCGACGCGCAGCACGACCTCGGGATTCGGATAGATGCGGCCGCCATGCTCGGCGAGGGACACGCGATCGGAAAAGCCGACGACGCTGGCGGCCGGGGTCGCGCCGCGCATGACCCAGCCGCGCGAGACACGCGGGAACGCCGCGAAGACGAGCGCGCTGAGCGCGAGCATCACGCCGGACATGGCGGCGATGCGCAGCAGAAACGATGGCTCGAGCCGGACATCGCGCGCGCCGTGCTCCGACAGCTTCCGGATCAGATGGCCGACCATCAACGTGACCGTACCGAGCGCGCTGTAGGAGACGAACGAAATCGCGAAGATGACGCCCGGCCGGTACGCGCAGGCGGCGACCAGCAGTGCGAATGAAAGGGAGTAGACGCGGGAGTCGCCCGCGGCTCCGCTCTCCTTGAGATTCTCGGAGACGAGCAGCACGAGCAGCAGGTCGACCATGGGCAGCACGACGTCGTCGGGGCTCGTGAAGATGCGGTAGACGGCGCGCGCGGCGAGCAGCAGCGCCGCCATTCGCCAGACCGGATCCAGCACGCGCTGCAAACGCGCGCCCGGCGCCCACACCAGCGCGAGCACGAGGGCGGCGGCCGCGATCGCGGGGCTCGGCGTATCCAGACCCGCGCCGCTGATGAACGCGGCGAGCGCGGCGAGCCCCATGCCGGCCGCGAGCCGGCGGTGCAGCAGGCGGAGTGGCGCGGCCGCGGCGCTCATTGCGCCGTCACCCGGTACGCGTCGGGCGACGCCTTCAGGTCGGGCGCGTCGGTGCGGAACCGCGCGCGCGCGAGCGCGTCCAGAATGCGCTCCAGCTGACCCGCGCCGCTGCCGGGATCGACGATGACATCGTTGGTGACCAGCGCGGCGCGCTCACCGCGTGCGAGCGAGCGCGCCGCGAGGGCCGCAGCCGTCTCCACCGCCACTTCGGCCGCATCGTCTTCGGGCGCGCGCAGCTCGAGTGCCAGCCAGAGCGTTTCGGCTGCCTCGCGCTCGTATTCGCGCACGACCGGCTCCACGTAGCGCGCACTCGTGCGCCAATGCACGTCGCGCGGATCATCACCGAGCCGATAGGGGCGCAGGCTCCTGAATTCGCCGCGCCCGCCTGCCGAGATGACGGCTGGTGCGACGCCGCTGCGGCGCGCGCGCTGTCCCGCGCGCGGCACTTCGCGCACCGGCCGGTCGGTGCGCGGCCACACGACGATCGTGCCCGGAAACGCGACGTCGCGCTCCTTCACGAACAGGCCGAACGGAAAGGAGGTGCCGATCACGAAGCGATGCAACCGGTACACGCCGCGCCGCCTGAAGACGATTTCGGTGCGCGCGACCGCGGTCCGGCCCGCCGCGACGCTCGGCAGGAACGCGGTGATCGGCGCACCGACCTCACGCAGCTCGAGCGCGAGACTCGGCAGGCGGCGCTTGGAGTTGGTGATCTCGTAAGTGAGCGACAGCGGCTCGCCCGCGGTGCCGCGCGCGGCGCGCCGCACGATGCGCAGACCACGCACCGCCTGCTCGGACAGCCAGCCGCTCACTACGATCAGGCCGAGCAGCGCGCCCAGCAGCAGATAGAGCAGGTTGTTGCCGGTGTTCAGCGTCGCAAGGCCGAGCGCGATCACACCGAATGTGAAGAGACCACCCGTGCGCGTGAAGCGCAGACGCCTGGGTGGTCTCAGCCATTCGCGGATCCGGGCCCAACGCGCCGCGAGATTGCTCACACCGGGACCGGTATGTCGGACAGGAGGTCGTCGAGCAGGGTCGCGGCCTGGTCGTGCGCTTCGGCAGTCGCGGTGGTCGCCGCGGCCGGCAGCAGACGATGCGCGAGGCACGGCACGACCAGGGCTTGCACGTCGTCGGGGATGACGTAATCGCGACCGTTCATGAGCGCATGCGCGCGCGCGCTGCGGAACAGGCCGACCGATGCGCGCGGACTCGCGCCCATGCGCAGCCGGCTGTCGCTGCGCGTCGCCCGCACGATCTGCGTCAGGTAATCGACGATGGCCGGATCGGCGTGCACGGTCTCGACCTTCTGCTGGAGCGTCAACACCTCGGCGGGCGTGAGCACGGGATCCAGCGACTCGACCGGATCATCCGCGCCGACCGACTCGATCAGAATGCGACGCTCCGCTTCGATGTCCGGATAGCCGATGGTGAGACGAATGAGGAAGCGGTCGAGCTGGCTCTCCGGCAACGGATAGGTGCCGTGATGCTCGAGCGGATTCTGCGTCGCCATGACCAGGAAGGGACGCGGCAGCTCGTGCGTGCGCTCGTCGATGGTGACGCGATTCTCCTGCATTGCCTCGAGCAGACCGCTCTGCGTGCGCGGCGGCGCGCGGTTGATCTCGTCCGCAACCACGATGTTCGTGAAGATCGGGCCAGTGCGCGTCTCGAAGGTCGCGGTCTGCGGATTGTAGACGGACACGCCCAGCACATCGGACGGCAGCAGGTCGCTCGTGAACTGGATGCGCCGGAAGCTCAGGCCGCTGGTGGTCGCGAGCGCGCGCGCGAGCGTGGTCTTGCCGACGCCCGGGATGTCCTCGAACAGACTGTGACCGCGCGCCAGCAGTGCGGCGAGCGCGAGCCGGACCACGTCGCGCTTGCCGTGGAAAACGGTCTCGACCATTTCCACCAGCGCGTGCAGCCGCTCCGGGTGTGCATCTCTCAGTGGAACCGCATCACCCATGCTGCCCTGCTTTCATGCTTTCCGTCACTCTTTTTCTTCGTATGCCGTCTTCAGCTTCGCGACCACCGCCGAATCGGCCAGGGTCGTGGTGTCGCCGAGCGCACGGCCTTCCGCGATGTCGCGCAACAGCCGGCGCATGATCTTGCCCGAGCGCGTCTTCGGCAGGTCGGCTGCAAAAAGAATGTCGTCCGGGCGGGCGATCGCGCCGATCTTCTCGGCGACATGCGCCTTCAGCTCGTCCTTGAGTGCGTCGGTCGCGTCGATGCCTTCCTTGAGCAGCACGAACGCAGCAATGGCCTGCCCCTTCAGCTCGTCCACCCGTCCGACCACGGCCGCTTCCGCCACGTTGTGGTGGTCGACCAGCGCGCTCTCAACCTCCATGGTGCCGATGCGGTGACCGGCCACGTTCAATACATCGTCGACCCGGCCCAGGATCCAGAAATAGCCGTCGTCGTCACGCTTCGCGCCATCACCGGGGAAGTAGGTGCTCGGCCACTTGGACCAGTAGGTCTCGCGGTATCGCTCCTCATCGCCGTAGATGCCGCGCAGCATGCCTGGCCACGGCTTGCGGATGGTGAGAAAACCCGCCTTCACCGATTCCATGTCGTTGTTGATGACATCGGCATCGACACCTGGGAACGCGACCGTCGCGCTGCCCGGCTTGGTCTCGACCATGCCCGGCAGCGGCGTGATCATGATGCCGCCGGTTTCGGTCTGCCACCACGTATCGACGATCGGACAGCGCTCGCCGCCAATGTGTTCGTGATACCACATCCAGGCTTCCGGATTGATCGGCTCGCCGACCGTGCCGAGCAGGCGCAGCGTCAACAGATTCGAGCGCGCCGGCCACTCGGTGCCCCAGCGCATGAACGCGCGGATCGCGGTCGGCGCCGTGTAGAAGATGGTGACGCCGTACTTCTCGATGGTATGCCAGAAACGTCCGCGGTCCGGCCAGTCGGGCGCGCCTTCGTACATGACCACGGTCGCGCCGTTCGCGAGCGGACCGTAGACGATGTAGCTGTGACCGGTGACCCACCCCACGTCCGCGGTGCACCAGTAGACGTCGTCGTCTTTCAAGTCGAAGACGAGTTTGGTCGTTGCATACACGTGCGTCAGATAGCCGCCGGTCGTGTGAATGATGCCTTTCGGCTTACCGGTCGTGCCCGAGGTGTAGAGGATGTAGAGCAGATCTTCCGAATCCATCGGCTCGGCGGGACAGTCCGCCTTTTCCTGCGCGACGACCTCGTGATACCAGACATCGCGCCCCGGCTTCATCGCGCAGGGCGCTTGCAGCCCCGCGCCGCGCCTGACGACTACGACCTTCTCGATGGTGGGACACTCCACGAGCGCGCGGTCCGCGTTTTCCTTCAGATTGACAACGCGGCCGCGCCGGAAGCCGCCGTCGCTCGTGATCAGCAGGTTGGCTGCGGCGTCCACTATGCGGTCGCGCAGACTGTCGGCCGAGAAGCCGCCGAAGACGACGGAATGCGCCGCGCCGATGCGCGCGCACGCGAGCATGGCGATCGCCGCTTCGGGAATCATTGGCAGGTAGATGGCGACGCGATCGCCCTTCTTGACGCCCAGGCGCCTGAGCGCGTTCGCGAAGCGCGCGGTCTCCTCGTGCAGCTGCTCGTACGTGAAGGTGCGCTGGTCGCCCGGCTCGCCCTCCCAGATCAGTGCGGTCTTGCTGCGTCGCTCGCCAGTCAGGTGCCGGTCGAGGCAGTTGTAGGCGGCGTTGAGCTTGCCGCCGATGAACCATTTCGCGTAGGGAGGATTCCATTCCAGCACCCGCTGCCAAGGCTCGAACCACGCGAGCTGGCGTGCCCACCCGTCCCAGAAGGCTTCCGGGTCGCGCGCGGCTCGTTCGTAAATCGCAGGGTCGTTCGCGTTGGCCTGCGCCTGGAACGCGGGACTCGGCGGGAATCGCCGGTTTTCGTTGAGTAGCGCCTCGAGGGCCTGCTCGTCCACTGCCATTCTGTCCTCCGTCGACGGTTCGCTGGACTATAGCGACCCGGCTTGACAATTCAAAAGATTTAGCTTACCCTAAATTCAGGTTGCGAACCTCCTAATCCAGGGGCCGATGTCTGAAACCGATGCTTCCGATGCGGCGCGCCTCAGCCGCCGCGATCTGCTCAAAGCCGGCGCCTTCGGCGCCGCCGGACTGGCCGCGGCGAGCGGCGCTTTCGCGGTGCGGCCGCGCACGGCTGCGGGGGCCGTAGCACACGCGAGCCCGCACGATCCGCACGTCATGGCAGCCGTCGGAGACATCCGGCCCGGCGGCTTCGACCCAAGCGCTTTCCTCGAGCACTTCGATTACGGCAAAGTCTCCCGGCTGCCGGGCGGACGCACGTTGCGCGAGTATCACATGGTCGCAACCGACACCGAGATCGAAGTCGCGCCCGGCGTGTTCTTCCCGGCGTGGACATACAACGGTCAGGTGCCCGGACCGACGCTGCGCGGCACGGAAGGCGATCGTCTGCGCATTCATTTTTCGAACGCTGGTAGCCATCCGCACACGATCCATTTCCACGGCATTCACCCGGGAAATATGGACGGTGTGTTCGAGCAAGTGCAGCCCGGCGGGACTTTCGTTTATGAGTTTGACGCGGAGCCATTCGGGCTTCAGCTCTATCACTGCCACGCGATTCCGCTCAAGCGCCACATCCACAAGGGACTGTACGGCACGTTCATCATCGATCCGGCGGAGCCACGTCCTGCCGCGCGCGAAATGGTCATGGTGATGAATGCGTTCGACACGAACTTCGATGGCGAGAACGAGGTGTATGCCGTGAATACGGTCGGCTTTCACTATCAGGCGCATCCGATCGAGGTGAAGCTGCATGAATTGATTCGTCTGTATCTCGTGAATCTGACCGAGTTCGACCTGATCAACTCCTTTCATCTGCATGGCAACTTCTTCAAGGTCTTTCGAACCGGCACAGATCTCGAGCGGCACGAGTTCACGGACAACCTCATGCTGTGTCAGGGGGAGCGCGCGGTGCTCGAGTTTTCGTTCAAGCATCCGGGCAAGTACATGTTCCACGCCCACCAGAGCGAGTTCGCGGAGCTGGGGTGGATGGGCATGTTCGATGTGAAGGGAGCGCCCCATGCATAAGGTGCTGGTACCACTGGAAATTGTGGAGGACGAACCAGCACCCGGCGCCAGGCAGGTGCCGAACTGGCTCAAAGGATTCGTTCCGCTCGCGCTGGTCGCGCTGCTCGCCGTTGTATTTCTGAAAGTCGGCCCGGTCGGCGTCTTTCGTCAGGCATTTCCGCCGATCGAAGAACTCACGATTGAACGGATCACGCTACCACAGCCGGGCGAGCTGCGCGTGCGCGTCGTGAACGGCGGGCCGGAGCCGGTGACGATCGCGCAGGTGTTTGTCGATGATGCCGTATGGCTGCACACCATGGATGGACCACGCACGGTCGGCCGGCTCGAAACGCGCGAGATCACGATTCCGTATCCATGGGTCCAAGGCGAGCCGCACGTCGTGAAGCTGTTCACGAACACCGGCCTCACCTTCGAGGGCGACGTGGCTGTGGCCACGCAAACGCCCAGCGCGGATGCGCGATATCTCACGACTTTTGCCCTGCTCGGCGTTTACGTGGGCGTCATTCCGGTCTTTCTCGGGCTCCTTTGGCTGCCATTTCTTCGCTCGATTGGCCGGCGCTGGCTGAACTTTTTTCTCAGCCTGACAGTGGGACTGCTCGTGTTCCTCGGCGTGAATGCACTCGCAGAAGCCTTCGAGACCTCGCAACGCGTGGCGGGCGCCTTCCAAGGGCTGGGACTCGTGCTGATCGGATTGGTGGGCACACCCCTCGCGCTGGGCGCACTCGGTGACTGGCGCGGGCGACGTCGCCGAGCGGCATCGAGTCTCTACATTTCGTTCCTGATCGCCGCGGCCATCGGGCTGCACAATCTGGGCGAAGGGCTGGCGATCGGCGCCGCCTACTCGATCGGCGAGGTCGCGCTCGGCACCTTCCTCGTGCTCGGGTTCCTGCTGCACAACACGACCGAAGGGCTCGCGATCGTGGCTCCGGTCGCTGCGGAGAGGCCGACTTTGCGCCAGCTCGTGCTGCTCGGGCTTTTGGCCGGTGGGCCAACTGTAATCGGCGCCTGGATCGGCGGGTTCAGCTATTCCCCGGTCTGGATCACGCTGTTCTTCGCGATCGGCGCCGGGGCTATCGCCCAGGTGGTATGGGAGCTTTGGAAGCTGCTAGGCCGTCAGAACGACGGCGGTTTGACGGTTCCGTTGAATGCGGCCGGCGTCCTGGCCGGCCTGGTTCTCATGTACGCCACAGGCTTGCTGGTGACTGGCTAACACCAGTTGAATGAAGCCTCAAAAGCGGTTAAATTTTCCCGTCTGCCCACGGAATGCCGCCGGCGTCACGAGGGCCTATCAGCCACCAGCCGACAGGGAGAACCGTCCCAGCGATGGCGACCACCAAGAAGCTCACGAAGAAACAGATCGAGCACCTGCAGCAGCGCCTGCTGCGCGAGCGTGAGCGCGCGCTGCGCTCGCTCGGCCAGTTCGACGAGCTCGCCAAGCAGACCGCCGACACGCAGGACTCCGACATGTACTCGTACTCCGATCACATGGCGGATCTCGGCACCGATGCGATGGAGCGCGAAAAGATGCTGCTCTTCGCGAGCAAGGAAGGCCGCTATCTCTACCGGGTCGAAGAGGCGCTGCGCCGGCTGTACCGGGAACCGGAGAAGTTCGGCTTCTGCCACAGCTGCGGCAACCTCATCGATTTCGAGCGGCTGGACGTCATGCCGCACGCGCGCTACTGCCTGGATTGCAAGCTGAAGGAAGAAGCAGCTTAGCGATGATGCGATAAGAGCGATGAGAGGGATGGCAGCGTAAAAACCGCGCCCTTATCGCCCTCATCGCTCGCTCTTATCCCTCTAATCGCTCCTATCGCTCTCATCGCAACAATTCGCCGATCTGCTTCGCAAACGACCCGCGCGCCAGCACCCGGTCCGCGCCCGCCGCGCGCGCTTCGCCAATCAAATCCTCGCGCACGTGCGAGACGTAGCAGAGCACTTCCACACCGGCTGCCTTCAATTGTTTTACGACGTCGTGCACCGCGAGTCCGCGGCGATCCAGATCGAGCACGACCAGGCGCGGCTTCAGCTCACCGACTTTTGCGAGCAGGTCCGTGACATCTTGCGCCAGCACGACATGAGCCGCCGCCGCCCGGATGCGCGATGCGAATATCAGATCCGCCGCTAGTGCGACAACGTTTTTTTCGTCGTTCACCATTGACCCCCCCTTCGGCCGCGGGTATTTTAGGGCGAACTCGAGAGGATGGAAATGCAGACCGTACGGGACCACAGCGACACGGAAGTCACGCTGCGCGAAGCGCTCGAGGCGAACGGGCAGCGCTATACCGATCAGCGCGCCGCGGTCTACCGCTTCCTGCTGGGCACCGACGCGCATCCGACCGCGGACGATGTCTTCACCAGCGTCCGCCACGAGATTCCCGACATCTCGCTCGCGACCGTCTACAAATCACTCGAAACGCTGGTCGGCTGCGGCCTGGCCACCAAGCTGACCTACGGTGATGGCTCCGCCCGCTACGATGGACGCACCGACCCGCATCATCACGCGCGCTGCCTGAGCTGCGGCGCGGTCATGGATGTGCCGGGCAATCTGGACACGTCCGCCCTGCATTCGCAGCTCCGGCCGGTCGATGGTTTTGCGGTGGAAGGCTATCGCGTGGAGCTGGTAGGATACTGCAGGACCTGCCACTAGCGATGATGCGATAAGAGCGATGGGGGCGATAAGAGCGCGGTGTTTACGCTCTCATCGCTCCTATCGCTCATATCACTCTTATCGCACGAAGAGCATCTCGCGATACCGGGGCAGCGGCCACAGATCATCCGGCAGCACCTTCTCCAGCCGGTCCACCACCTTGCGAACGTTGCTCATCGCCGGGACGATATTGTCGCGCATGTGATGCGCCTTCGAGTGCACGTCGTCGCCACCCAGCTCGGCATTCTGCTTCACCAGCTCATCCAGTGATTCGACCAGCTCGTTGACCAGGTCGTTGACCACGCCGATCAGCTTGTGCTTGCCCTCCGGCTTCAGCCCGAGCGTCTTGGTGCGCGCCGCCGCGGCCAGCACCTCGTTGAGGTAGCGCACGGCCGCGGGCAGCACCATGGTCTGCGCCAGCTCGGCGGTCGTCTCGCCCTCGATGTTGACCGTCTTGAAGTACTGATCGAACGCGATCTCCTCGCGCGCCTCGACCTCGCGCCGGGTCAGCACACCGTACTTCTCGAACAGCGTCGTGTTCTTCTCGTCCGTGAGCTTCGGGATCGCGTCCAGCGTCGTGCGCAGGTTCAGCAACCCGCGCCGCTCGGCCTCCTCGTGCCACTCCGGGCTGTAGCCGTCGCCGTTGAAGACGATGCGCTTCACCGTCTTGATGTCGCGCGAGATCAGCTTCTCGAGCGCGGCCTCGATGTCCTCACCCCGAGCCATGCCCGGCTCCAGCTCGTTGACCAGCTCGTCGATCGACTCCGCGACGATCGTATTCAGCACGGTCGCAGCGAACGAGATGCTCTGCGAGGAGCCGAGTGCGCGGAACTCGAACTTGTTGCCCGTGAACGCGAACGGCGAGGTGCGGTTACGATCGCCCGCGTGCTTGGGCAGGCGCGGCAGCACCGGCGAGCCCAGCCCCATCAAGCCGCCGCGCTTGCTGGTTTTCGCTTCCCCGCTCTTCTCGATCTGCTCGAAAATGTCGGTGAGCTGATCGCCCAGGAACACGGAGATGATCGCAGGCGGCGCCTCGTTCGCGCCCAGCCGGTGATCGTTGCCCGCGTACGCGACTGCCGCACGTAGCAGGTCCTGGTGCCGCTCGACCGCGCGCAGCACGGCGAAGCAGAAGAACAGGAACTGCATGTTGTCATGCGGATTGTCACCCGGCTCGAGCAGGTTCATCTGCTCGGTCGCGAACGACCAGTTCAGGTGCTTGCCGCTGCCGTTCACACCCGCGAACGGCTTCTCGTGCAGCAGCGCGATCAGTCCGTACTTAGGCGCGATGCGGCGCAACGTGATCATCAGCAGATGCTGATGGTCGGCCGCGATGTTGGCGACCTCGTAAAGCGGCGCCATCTCGAACTGGCCAGGCGCGACCTCGTTGTGACGCGTCTTCACCGGCACGCCGAGTTTGTACAGCACCGTCTCGACCTCCATCATGCAGCAGAGCACGCGCTCCTGGATCGAGCCGAAGTAATGATCCTCCAGCTCCTGGCCGCGCGGCGGCTTCGCGCCGAACAGCGTGCGGCCGGTCGCCACCAGGTCCGGACGGCGATAGTAGAACTCCTGGTCGATCAGGAAGTACTCCTGCTCCGGCCCGAGCGTCGCGCCGACGTGCAGAGCATCGACATCAAACAGCTCGAGTGCGCGCTTCGCCTGCACCTCGAGCGCGTGGTTGGAGCGCAGCAGCGGGATCTTGGTGTCCAGCGCATCGCCGGTCCACGACGCGAACGCGGTCGGGATCGCGAGGTAGCAGCCGCTCGGGCCTTCCACGATGAACGCCGGCGAGGTCGGATCCCAGGCCGTGTAGCCGCGCGCCTCGAATGTCGCGCGCAGCCCGCCCGACGGGAACGAAGACGCGTCCGGCTCACCTTGCACCAGGTCCTTGCCGCTGAACTCCGCGACCGCACCCCCGCCCACGTTCGGCGTGACGAAAGAGTCATGCTTTTCCGCAGTCGCACCCGTGAGCGGCTGGAACCAGTGCGTGAAGTGCGTCGCGCCCTTCTCCAGCGCCCATTCCTTCATCGCGATCGCGACCGCATCGGCCAGGCTCGAGTCCAGCTCCGCGCCGCTCTCGATGGTCGCCAGCAGCGCGCGGTACGTCGTCTTCGGCAGGCGCGCCTTCATCTCGGCCAGACCGAAGGTGTTCGAGCCGAAGATCGCTTCAATGTCCATGGGCTTCTGCGTAGTCCCCTTCCCGTTCCCGGTGCCGGTGCCGTTGCCGTTTCCGTTGCCGGGCTTCCAGCTGCTCGCGGCGGTCAGTGCATCAAATCTACGGCCAGTCGGGATCGGCGTCGCCATAGGTTCCCCGGGGAAAGGATGTTCACCAAAAATCGACCGAATGGCCGCTTGTTTTTAACACAAAGTGCTAAAATCGTTCCAGACGCGCCTGATGTTACAAGAAAAGTGGCCAGATGGCAACATCCGGGTTGACGCTTGTGCAGCTCGCCATTAACGTGCCGGCGGACGAACGAGGGCGCGGGCGTCGGCGAGGGCGCGGGAACTACGCGGGCGCGCGTTGTGGGCGAGGGTTGCGGGCGCGGTGCGGGATGCGGGCGAGGGTTGCG
>JBQTJO010000285.1:0-2918 GCA_052387015.1 Gemmatimonadota bacterium | reverse complement strand
CGATGCGACGACCATGTATACGCCGAGCGCGCCGCTGCCGCCAGGCATCGACGAGTACCTGTTCAGCGGCTTTCTGCGCCGCGAGCCGCTCTACGTGACCGAAGCGACCGGCAGCGACCTGCGCATCCCCGCGGAAGCGGACATCGTGCTCGAGGGCTACGTCGATCCGAACGAGCCAATGGGCATGGAAGGCCCCTTCGGCGACCACACCGGCTTCTACACGCCGCCCGACCCGTTTCCGCTCTTCCACGTCGAGAAGATCACGCTGCGCAGAAACGCGGTGTATGCGACGACGATCGTCGGCCGCCCGCCCATGGAAGACTTCTATCTCGGCGGCGCCACCGAGCGCATTTTTCTGCCGCTGCTGAAGATCACGATGCCGGAGATCGTCGACTACCACATGCCGGCCGAGGGCATCTTCCACAATCTCGTGCTGGTCAGCATTCGCAAGGAGTATCCGGGCCACGCCTACAAGGTCATGAACGGCCTCTGGGGACAGGGGCTGATGAGCCTGGCGAAAGTGCTGGTCATCGTCGACGACTTCATCGACGTGAAGAATCCGCAGGAAGTCTGGTGGTACGCGCTCAACAACATCGACCCCCAGCGCGATGTGCGCTTTGCGATGGGCCCCATGGACGATCTCGATCATTCGGCGCGCTCGCCATCGTTCGGCTCGAAGATGGGCATCGACGGCACGAAGAAATGGCCGGAGGAGGGCTTCACGCGCCCCTGGCCCGAAGTGATCGAAATGGATCCGAGCGTCAAGAAGAAGATCGACCAGCTGTGGTCACGGTTGGCTCTGTGAAATCTGTGTGAATCCGTGGAATCTGTGAGGGAAAATCAAACGTACGCGGGCAGCTCGCTGATCAGCCGGTACGCCAGCTTCGTCAAGCTGCCGCACACGCTGTTCGCGCTGCCGTTCGCGGGCGTCGGCGCGCTGCTCGCGTCCTATACGTACGCGGACCGGGTCACGCTCGCGAGGGTCGCCTGGATGCTGCTCGCCTTCACGGCTGCGCGCTTCGCCGCGATGGGCTTCAACCGCATCGTCGATCGCGCCTATGACGCAATGAACCCGCGCACCGCGCTGCGTGAGCTGCCGGCCGGCACGCTGGCGCTGAGCCAGGCGATCGCGGCCGTCGTCGTCGCTGCCTTCGTCTTCGTGTTCAGCGCATGGCAGCTGAACGATCTGTGCGGCTGGCTCTCGCCCGTCGCGCTGGCGTGGATCTGCTTCTACTCGTTCACGAAGCGCTTCACCAGCTTCTCGCATTACGTGCTCGGCTTCTCGCTCGCGATTGCGCCGGTCGGCGCGTACCTCGCCGTCACCGGTGAATGGTCGCAGCCGATCGCCGCGCTGATCGTGCTCGCCGCGGCGGTCACGCTCTGGGTGGCCGGCTTCGACGTCGTGTATGCGATCCAGGACATCGACTTCGATCGCGCGCACGAGCTGCATTCACTGCCGGCCCGGCTCGGCGCGCGCCGCGCGCTGCTGCTCGCGCGCATCCTGCACACGAGCTCGGTCGCCGCCTTCGTCGCCATTCTCGCATTCGAGCTGTTTCCGGTGGGCACGTACTACGCCGTAGGCGTCGGCTTCATGGGCGGGCTGCTGTTCTACGAACACCGCATCGTGCGCGGCGGCCGGCTCGATCTCCAGCGCATCGATCGCGCGTTCTTCAAGATGAACGTGCTGGTGTCGACGTCGTTCTTCGCCTTCACACTACTCGACCGGCTCCTCGCGTGAGCCAGCTTCCAGTGACGTTCGCAATGACCGGCGCCTCGGGTGCGCCGTACGCGGTGCGCCTGCTCGAGGTGCTCAACCGGGCGGGTGTGCCCGTGCAGCTCGTCATCTCCGAGACCGGCTGGCGGCTGCTGGCCGAGGAGCTGGACATAGGCAGCGAAGATGAGCTGCGCGCGCGCACCGGGGACTGGTCGCAGCTCACGCTGTTCTCGGACAAGGACCGCGGCGCAACGCCCGCGTCCGGTTCGGCGCCGTCGCGCGGCATGGTCGTGTGTCCGTGCTCGATGGGAACGCTCGCGAGCATCGCGCAGGGCACGACCCGCTCGCTGATCGAACGCGCCGCTGACGTGTGCCTGAAGGAGCGGCGGACGCTGATTCTGGTGCCGCGCGAGACGCCCTACTCGCTGATCCATCTCGAGAACATGCTGCGCCTGACGAAGGCCGGTGCGGTCGTGGTGCCGGCGTCGCCCGGCTTCTATCATCGGCCCGAAGGGATCGACGACCTGATCGATTTCGTGGTCGGCCGGATTGCCGCGCACCTGGGCGTGCAGGGGATCGGACCGCGCTGGCAGTCGAGAGCGTAAAGCCGTACGTCACGCTCTACGACGGCGAATGGCAGCAGGTGGTCTGGGAGATCGAGCCGCTCGCGCGCGACCGCGTGACCATGCTCGAGATCGGCTACTGGATGAACAAGATGCTCGCCGCGCCGGCCGACCGCGTCGCGTTCGAGATCGGGCCGATCGAGCTGCAGCGCGTCGACGCGGATCATCACACCGGCTGGAGTGTCGCGCCCGGCCGCATCGCGTTCAGCCATACCGGCTATGATGCGCGCTCCAGCAAGACGGCCGTCGCGAGTGATCTGACGGCTGAGGAGTTCTCGGTCGTGCGCGTGGATGACAGCGCGCTGGGCGATGTCGTGCTGCGCCGGGCCGTCGACCTGGCACACGCCGGCTTACGCCGCAACGCGCGTCGAGCTGGCGGGCATCGGCATCGCGGCGTCGCTCGAGCTGTACCGCGCGACCGGCAACCCGAAGTACGCAGCCAAGGCCGTGGAGCTGGCGCGCACCATCGTCGACTCGCAGCAGAAACAATCGGTCGGCAGCCGTTTCCCGCTTGCCGGTTTCTTATACACGGGACCGGATCGCGACACGCTGTTCCACCAGTTCCACCGCGGCAACGATCA
>JBQTJO010000284.1:0-4702 GCA_052387015.1 Gemmatimonadota bacterium | reverse complement strand
GGACGATGCCGTCCGTCTGCGTAAGGGCGGACGGGGGAAGGGGTGGAGGGGCGCTCGTATCAGCTTTGGCGAGGATCGGCTCCGGCTGGTTGCTCACCTTGAAGCGAGGCAGTGAGCGCGGGTCGTCGATCGCGTAGATGTTGTAGCCGGCCTTCTCGAAATAGGTGTAGAGCAGTCTGCCGCTGCGGCTCCACGCGAGCACCGGGCTGGTCGGCACCACCGCGATCACACCGCTCAGCACATCCGTGATGCGCGCCAGCTCGCGCGCAGCCAGGTCGTAGAGATACAGATTGTTGGTGCCGGTTGCGTCGTTGACCCAGACGAGCTGGGTGCCGTCCGGCGACCAGACGGGATTGTGATTCTTGCCGTGGTCCTGGCCGGGCAGCACGTCGAGCTCGCGGGTCGCGACGTCGATCAACGCCACGCGATAATTGCCGTAGCGCAGGGTCTCGAAGCTGGTGCGCGGGCCGCGATCGGTCGTGAAGGCGATGCGCGTGCCGTCGGGCGACCACGACGGCACCAGATCCGCGTATTTGTCCTGCGTCAGGCGCGTCAGCTTGCCATCCAGCGTGGTGATGAACAGGTCACTGATGCCGCCTTCATTGCCGGAGAAGACGATGCGGCCGCCGTCGGGCGAGAAGCTCGGATGCGCGAGGCCGTTCAGCTCGAAGCCGAGTTGGTCGACGATGCGGTTGCGGTCGATGTCGAAAATGTAGAGCACGTCGCGACCGCCGGCCTGCGCGACGAAGGCGAGGCGTTTGCCATCGGGCGAGAACGCGGCGCTCGAATTCATGAAGCGCAGCGACTCGAAATCCGCGCTGCGCGCCGACTCGATCAGGCGCTGCTTCAGCTCGCCGGTGCGCGCATCCGCGAGCCAGAGATCGAACGAGAAGCCTTCGTGCTGGCTGAGCAGCGCCATCCGGGTGCCGTCGGGCGAGATGGCGGGCGCGAAATACCAGCCGTCCTCCAGCTCGTCGTGGCGGGTCAGCTGTTGCGAGAACGAGCCGGGCGTCGCGTACTGCGCGACCTGCGGCAGATACGTCTTGCGCACGGCGGCGGTCCATTCACCGCTCAGGTCCTGGAGCGAGAGGCCGAGCGTGCTCGCGAAGGCGCGCTCGAGACCGAGGCGCGGCGCTTTCTGCAACAGGATGCCGACGACTTCATCACCCCACTTCTCGCCGATGAAAGCCCACAGCGACTGGCCGAAACGATACGAGAGATAGTCGTCGCGCCGGCTCATCTCGCCGATCGAGCGCAGATAGCCGCTCAGCACGGCGTCGCGCAGCCAGCTCTGCGTGTGCGGATCGATGCGGCCGATCGACAGGTACTCGGCCATGCCTTCCATGAACCAGAGCGGCAGCCGGCCCGCGCTGCTGAAGGGCGAGGTCTCGTTCAACACACCGCGACTGAAGATCACGTCGTACTGGAACGCGTGCACCATCTCGTGGTTGAGCACGTGATCGAACTCGGCATACGAGCCGGTGAACGGCATGATGATGCGGTTCTTGTACGCTTCGGTCACACCGCCCGTGCCCTCGTCGATGAAGCCCGACAATGCGTTGGTCTGCTGGAAATCGGTGTGCGACGCGTACAGGATGATCGGCTTGCGCTGCTTGAACTGGTGCTGGAGGATCTTCGAGAGGCGCGCGTACGAGCGCTCGGCCATGCGCGCCGCGTCCATCACCGCTGCGCGCTCCTGGTCGTAGTAGTAGACGTCGAAATGCTCGGTGCGGATGATCTGGAAATCGAAGGAACGGTACTGGACCTTGTTGCGGCCGAAGTACTGGGCCCAGGCGGCAGTAGGCGTGGCGAACGCGGCAGCCATCGCTAACGCGACTGCGAAGACGCGTAGGGGTGTAGGGGCGTAGGGGCGGAGGGGTCTAGGGGCGTAGGGGCGATTGTGGCCCGTGCGCCCCTTCTCCCCTACGCCCCTTCGCACCATCGCTCTCGTCATGGCCCCTTATGACTGGATAGCCGTAGCAGGCGCGTCGCCCCAGAGACGCTCCAGTTGATAGAACTCGCGCGCGGCCGGGTGAAACACGTGCACGACGAAATCGATGTAGTCGATCAGCACCCAGCGGCCGGTGCGCAGTCCCTCGATGTGATCGGCGCGCTGGCCTTCCTTGCGCAGCTCATCGATGATGTGATCGGCAATCGAGCGAACGTGCGTGTCGGACGTGCCGTTGACGAGCAAAAAATAATCGGTTGCGTTCGAGACGCCGCGCAGATCGAGCAGGGTCATGTCGACGCCCTTGCGATCGATGGCGAGGTCGATTGCGCGCTGCAGGTCGGCCGGCCGCGCCTCGGTCTTCTCTATTTTGCGTTCGGGTGTCGCCATGCGCCTACGGGTGCGGTTCGTGTTCGGTAACGGGGACTACCGCATATTGCGTGCAGGCGTGGCCTGGCGACAGAGGTAAGGAGGAGGGAGTAGGGGTGTAGGGGTGGAAGGGTGTAAGGGAGGAGGGGGTAGAGGCGATGGTTTTTTCGCCCCTCCTCCCCTACTCCCCTACTCCCCTACCGGACTAGTCCTGCTTGATGACCCAGATCTTGATCTCGGGGCGCACGTCCGTGTGCAGCCGCACGGGCACCGTGTAGACGCCGAGCGCCTTGATCGGGTCCTCCAGCTCGATGTCGCGCTTGTCGACTTCGAAGTCGAGGTTGTGCTCCTTCAGCCGGCCGGCGATGTCGCCCGACGTGATCGAGCCGAACAGCTTGCCTTCCTCGCCCGCGTTGGCATGGAAGGTCAGCGACACGTTCTCGAGCTGAGCGGCGCGACGACGCGCTTCCAGCAGATCGCGCTTCGACTTCGCCTCCGAGCGACGCTTCTCTTCCTCGAGCTGCTTCATGTTGGCGGCGGTCGCCTCGAAGGCGAGGCCGCGCGGCAGCAGGAAGTTGCGCGCGTAGCCGGGTTTCACCGTTACGACGTCGCCGCTAGTGCCGAGCTCGGCCACGTCCTGCCGCAGAATCACCTTAATGTTTTTCATTGTCCTGTCTCGTCAAACGCCGGGCCCTGAGATCCAGCCATGTGTCCGTTAGTCCGACCATCAGCGTGGTCGCCATCATGATCGGGTACAGCATCAGAAACAGCAGCGCGCCGAAGAGCGCGCCCAGCAGACTCGGTGATCCGAACAGCGCGACGATCACCGCGAGGCCGCGCACCGCATAGAGCGCGGCCATGAACAACAGCAGGTTGATGCCGGTGCGCGTCGCCGCGACACCGAGCGGCAGTGCGACCAGAATCGCGCCGATCACGACCACCCAGACCAGCTCGTCGCGAAACCGGAAGTCACGCAACGGCCCGAATGGACGCGGCTCCTGCACGGAAAGACGTCGCCACAGGAACCACGCGAGCGCCAGGCCCGCCAGGCTGGCGATCGCGAGCATCGCCGGGTACGTCTTCATCTGAAACTCCGCGAAGCGATACACCGCGCTCGTCAGATCCGCCGCCCACGGCTGCTCGCTCAGCCGCGCGGTCCAGAAGCTCGCGACGTCGGCCGCGCTATTGCGCAGCTGCCGTCCGACCGCCCAGTCCAGCTGAATCCAGCCGCTGCGGTTGGTCAGGAACAGCAGCGCAGTCGACGTGCTCGCGCCGGCCACGGCGATCAACAAACGCGAGATCAGGCTGGCGGCCGGCAGCAGCGCGATCGCCGCCACAAACCACGCGCTCACGATCAGTGCCCAGCCGCGCCCGTACCACCAGAGCATGTCGCCGGATCTGCCGGTGAACGTCGTCGCCAACAGCACGACCGCGATCAGCATGAGCCAGCGCTTGCGCGGCTCGTGCGCGACCAGCAGGAACGCGAGCGGCACGAAGATCAGCAGCACGGGATTCAGCACGCTGAAGCCGGCAGCGACCAGCGCCAGGGTGACGACAGCCGGCCAGGCCGCGCAGGGGCGTAGGGGCGAAGGGGAGGAGGGGCGATGCTCCATGCCGCTCGCTTACACCTTTACTCCCTTACGCCCCTTCGCCATCACTCGCCGTAACCTTTGACAAACGGCAACAGTGCCAGATAGCGGGCGCGCTTGACCGCGGTCGTGATCTGCCGCTGATGACGCGCGCACATGCCGGTCATACGGCGCGGCAGAATCTTGCCCTGGTCGGTGACCAGGCGCGACAGCGTCCTCTCGTCCTTGTAATTGATGAAGCGAATGCCGTTCTCGCAGAGCGGGCAGCTCTTCGCCTGTCGACGCATGGCCATTAGTCCTCGTCTCCTTCCTCGCCGTCCTCGTCGTCGCGGCGCGGCTCGCGCGTCGCGACCGACATGGGCGCGGTCGGCTCGCCCTCGTGCGAAACCACGAGGTAGCGCAGCAGCTCTTCATCGAGCTTGAGCAGACGCTCGAATTCGGGCAGCGCATCCTGCGGCGCGCTGAACTGCACGATGACGTACGTGCCTGCGTTCTTCTTCCTGATCGGGAATGCCAGCTGGCGGCGGCCCCAGACGTCGGTGGCCGTGATCTGCCCCTCACCGCTCGCGGTGAGCAGCTCGTGAAAGCGGTTGAGCTTTTCCTGGATGCGATCTTCGCCCACGGCGGTGTCGAAGATGTAGACGACTTCGTAGTTCTTCACGTGCGGAATCCTCCTGTGGTCACGTGGCCCGTCCCCCATGGGCGGGCAGGAGTTTATGTCGAGCCTTGAAGTATAACCTGTGGGTTGGAGGACTGTCTAGTTGGGGAGGGGAGTAGGGGTGGAGGGGAGTAGGGG
>JBQTJO010000283.1:0-8341 GCA_052387015.1 Gemmatimonadota bacterium | reverse complement strand
GGCGGGCAATGCCACCTACGAAAGCGCCAAGCCGAACCGCATCACTCGCAATCTCCGGTGTCACGCGAGAACAATGAGCGGCTCGCGGAACTCGCGCGTATATTTCCTCGGTGACATCACCGAGGCTCCATTGAGAACGCAAGAGGGTCCGGAGGACCGCTCGTGCGTTCTCCTATCGCACCGCATGGCTGGAATTTCGCGCACCAGGGGTCGAATCCGGCGGGCGCTCACACGAGAAGATGATCGATGCGGCCATTGTCGTCATCATCCGCCGGCAAGTAGTACGCGTGACGGTTACCGCTGCGCGGGGCGCCGAATTAGCATGGCCGCCGGAAAGGCGGAGTCCGTGATCGCTCCGGCCGTCAAGCTGTCTGAGCGGCGCCCTGGCGGCGGGCAGATCGGGCATGGAATGTTGACGAACTGCTGCGGTATGTCTAGTTCAATGAGGCGACACGATCATCACGAAGGGTGCCCACAACAGCGGGTCCGATCCCGACCTTCGCAGCTCGAGCTTGGCGGTTCGGGCGGCGGCCGCTACGCTTTTGCCAGCGGCTATGTGCGCGTACAGCCGGCCGGAGAACTCCGCGGCGCCCGCGCCGACACTCCACTGGGTTGCGACGACTGCGTGCGCGCCGGCATTCAGGAAAGCGCGCGCGACGCTGAGCGCGCCATCGCCGGCAAACAACCGGCTGTGTACCGTCTCGCACGCGGTCAGCACGACCAGATGCGCGCGCGTTCGTGCTTTGCCGATCTCGCTGACGTGCCAATAGCCGTCGTCGCCGCCACCACTGGCCACGCGCAGATGCGACGACAGCGGATGCTGCACGTTCGCTTCGCCGTGAACGGCAAAGTGCAGCACGTGTGAGCTTGCCAGCGCCGCGCGCACGTTCGCTTCCGTGGCCGGTGTCACAACGCGCGCGGGCACGTGCGCCCGAATCGCCGCAATCTCGGCCGCGCTGCCCGGCGCATCAGAAGCGACTACCGTGAGACCCTCGATGCGCGCAGGCACGAGCCGGCCGGCGGCGGCGGCCGAGACGACGTAGCTGACCTCGTGCTCGTCCAGAATGAGCTGCGCGCCCGGTCCGGCTCCCGACACGACCAGTGCATCGAAGGGCACCAGCTGGAGCTGGTCATCCGGCGAAATGAACCAGCGGCTCTTCTCGCCGATGGTCGGCTCGAGTGGAAGCAGCAACTGCCGGTAGAGCTCATGGGCGGCTTCGTAATCGAAACGCGCACGCGTAAAGTCGATGCGGCCGAAATGCTGCGCGACCGGCCGCCGCAGCCGCTCGACCAGCCGCGCGAGCTGCTCGCGCGTCGCCTTCAGCGTGAAAACGAAGGCCGTGTCCCTGGTCGTCACCACGCCGCCAACGAAATTCGATATTACCAGGTAATCAATGACCGCCTCATTCGGCTGCAGGCTGGCAGCCAGCTCGGCCAGGCTCCGCGGCGCGCGCGCTGCGCTGCCCCGCTGCTTTCTACGCTGAAGCCACTGGTGCACGCGCGCGGGCTCACCGCTTTTCGCGACGCGGGCCAGCGTGCGATCGAAGGCTGCCGCAAATGGGGCCGCGAAGCGAATCTGGTCGAAGCTGTCGGCGAACCGATCGGCGACACGCCGCCGGATCGCAACGGCCGAATCGAAGGCGGTCAGTGATCGCGCAAAATCCTGGCTGCGGGCTCGCGCCTGACCGAGCGCGGAATACGCTTCCGCTTGTAGCAGCGGCTCGCCCAGCTTTTTGGCGAGCGGCATCAGCTCGTTGAAGGTGTGCGCGCTCGACGTTTGCCTGCCGGCTTCGGATTGCGACGCCGCCAGCAGCGTCAGCGCGCGGACCAGTGACTGCGGGTCATTGACGCGCCTTGCGAGCCGCACGGCTTCAGCGGCGGCGCGCTCGCTTTCCGCCAGGCGGCCGGCGGCGAAAGCGAGGGTTGCAGTCTGCATGTACCCGTTTGCGGCGCCGGTCAGGTTCTCGCGTGCGGCCTGTTGCGCCGCTGAGCGCCGTGCCGTGTGAATCGCCTCCGTATACTGCCGGCGCGCCAGCTGTACCTGCGGCAGCAATGGGATCTCCTCGGGCGTCTGCGCTGAGCCGTCGTGCAGCCGGGCCGTCGCTTCGGCGCTGTCGGCCTCGCCCAATGCCAGATAGACGCGCGTCAGCCCCGCGTATTTGCGCGCGCTGTCCCCCCGCTCCTGCAAGGACAACCGGTAGAATCGACGGGCTCTCGACAAATCGCCAATCCGCTCGTAATACTCGGCCGCCCAGTGAAATTCGTGCTGCTCGTCCACGATCAGGCCGGCCATGCGATCGAAATACCTGCGGGCAGCGGCTCGTTGATAGCTATTCCAGTAAATGATACCCGCATCGCGCAGGCTCACAATGCGCAAAGACGCGCGCTCCAGTTTGCTCGCGGCGCCGACATACGCATCGGCGCTGCTGCGCGCGCGTGCCCAATCACCCTTGCCTTCGTAGGCATGCGCGAGATTGTGCAACGCATCCGCCAGGTAGTAGGGCGCGCCGGTCGAACGAGCGATCGGCACCGCGCGCGTCAGAGTCGCGATTGCGGCGTCGTACTGCCCCGCCTTGCTGAACGCCCGCCCCAGCTGTACCGCCACCAGCATGCGGTAATACGGCACGGACCGGCCGGCGCACGATAATCCGTCGTCGAGCAGCCGGATCGCGCGCGCCGGATCGCCTCGATTGACATGCAGCCAGCCGCCCAGATACAGGATGTTCGCGCACAGACCCCAGGCGCCGTGGCGCTGCGCGGTGCGGGCCGCGCCCAGTGTAATCGCATCGACCGAGTCACGGCTCGATCCGGGGATCTTCCATAACGCATACCAGTACGTGGCCGCCGGTGCGCCGCGCTCCACGGCGATGACGAGGTCGCGCTCGATCTGCGCCGCTTCCGCCTGTCGGTGCCGGGAACGCAGCTGGCCGGCCAGCGCGATCGCGATCATGATCCGGTCGCGCGGATGCACGACCCGCCGCAGCCCCCGCCGCAGCAGCGCGATGGCCTCCTCGTGCCTCGATTCACGGGCAAGCTGCGCGGCACGCGCCGGGTAATGCGTCGGTAGACCTACGCGCTCCAGCTCGGCAGCAAAGCTGTCCTTCAGCTCACCTGAAACGGCGCCGAATGCGTGATGCGCGATGCACGTGCGCGCCGCGCTCTTGCGCCATCGTGCAGCCAGCGCCTTCAATGCTCCGCGATCGGCCAGCGTCCTGCAGGTTCTGCTGTCGCCGGCCAGTAGACGCGTGACGCGCGCGCGCGCCTCGATCGGCCCGAGCTCGCCGGAAAGCGCACTCTCGTAGTGGTGCTGATACTCGAAATTAAGGGGATCGCGACGAACGGCTCGCTCATAGAGGATTACGGCCCGTTCAGTCTGGAAGTGGGACTCCGCCTCGATCGCACGCAGCCACAGTGTGCGAGCGGAGGTGTCGGCGAGAGCGCCCAACAGGGCCAGCAGAACAATACTATTCCTCCAGTTGCTTAAGGAGCGCTACCGCCTGCTGCGCTATCGGAGATGGCAGCCCTTGCGCGGCACGAAGATCGATGACTGCGGCACCTTTTCTGCCCTGCATCAGGTGGCTCTTCGCCCGGTAGTAAAGCGCCTCGGGATAATACGGCGACGGGCCTGCGGCGATCACGGAGGTCAGGCGCGCCTCGGCTGCGCGCGCACGGCCAAGCATCAGCGCACTGACACCCGAAAAGAAATCGACGACCACGCGCGCCTCCGGACCGCGGAGCTGCGCGAAATGCTCGAGCGCGTCGTCGTAGCGCGCCTGGTGGTAGGCCACGATCGCGGCATCGAAGCGCGCGGCATCGTCGTTCTCGCTGCCGCGTACCGGCGTGTCCAGATACATGGGTGCCTGCGCGACCACGCCAAGCTGCCGGATGCGGGCGGTTTCGAGACCCCGCAACGCAATCACGCCGACCGCCGCGGCCGCAGCGAGTCCAATGCCCCAGCGCCTGAAATACGGCGCGCGGCGGATACCGAGTCCAATCCGAAACTGTTGCCGTGCACCGCTGCCGGCGCGTACCGACGCCTGACACCGACCGCACACCAGGAAATGATCCTCGAATGCCGCTGCCGCTTCCGGCGCGATCGTACCTGCCGCATAGCGCGCGATCGTGCCCTCCGCCTCGCAGCGCGCGCACTCCAGTTGCTGGCTCATCCGGCTCCCTCAGCGACAACCGGCGCGTTGTCGTCCGCATCTATACTCGCGCCTGCCTCGCGTTCGTGACTCACCGCCGGCAGCAGCGCGTCCCGCAAGCGCGCCAGCGCGCGTGACTTGCGCTTACGCACGCGCGCTACCGGCTGGTTCAGGCGCCCGGCGATTTCCGCCGGCGTGAGTCCTTCATAGAAGCTCGCGCGCACCACGATCTGATCGGCAATCGCAAGCCGCTGAATGGCCGCGCGAACGCGCGTCTGCTCTTCGCGAAGCAGGAGCTGGCCGACCACATCGTCGTCCGCGGAAATCGCAGACACGGCGGCGTCGTGCGACGCGAACCGGTTGGCCCCACGCTTCGCATCAGCAATGATGTGACGCGCTACGCCCCCGACGTACGCGCCCAGCCGGGCTTGGTCCGCCGCGATTTCCGGAGTAACGGCACTCAGCGCCCGATACAGCGCCTCCTGGACGACGTCGTCCGCCGCATCTTCGTCGCCGAGCGCGCGCAGGGCCATGATGCGCAGGCCAGTGCGCAGCAGCGTGATCTGGTCGGAACCGACACTCGCGAGGCCGTGTGGACGCATGCAGGGCGAAGCCGTTATTGGGGTGAGTTGCTTTAATATTCCTCGTTCGGCCAGCAGGAACAAGCGCCCTGTCACGGCAGGCCATGGCTACGCGAGTAGAATTCAGACCATACACGCGATGGAGTTCTACAATGGGCCGCAATTCTACCCTTTTCTGCCTGTCGCCACCCTGGTGCTTGGCGGGTGTGATGCCCAAACTGCCGGAACCGAGGACCTGAACGTCAGCGGGAACTGGGCCGGCACGCTGAACCTGACTGTGGGCGGCCAGCAGGAATCCCACATGCTGGCAATGACGCTCACACAAACCGGTACCAATGTGAGCGGCATCATGCATGAGGGCGGCAACGCCGAGCCAATGAGTAGCCAGCATTTCCGGCGGCAAGCTCGATCTCACGCTGCGGGCAGCTCAGAAGGCGGCGGACGACTGCCATCTGGATCCCTTGACAGGCCGAGCCGGGCAGGTGAATAGGTGAGAGCACCACAGCCGTGGCCGGCCAGAGCATCTCCGAGCAGAGGTCAAGCAACCATGCCTATTCTCCAGGTTGCGGCGGCAGTTGCCGTCGCGTTCGCATTCGCTGCGTCCCAGGCTGCCGCGCAAACCATTCAGGTCACGACCACGCCGAATTCGGCCCGCATCTACTCGATCTCCGACCAGGGTGTCTGGGCGCTGCTCGGCACCGGCAGCGCTAGGGTCAAGCTCGACAAGAAATCGTCGAATCGCTTCCGTCTGGTCGCGGAAGGCTACGACACCGTCGATCCGGGGCTGGCGGCCTTCCTCGGCAAGAAGCAGAAGACGCTGCACTACACGATGAAGACGCGTCTGGTGAAGCTGACGGTGCTACCGTATGACGCGCAGGTGCTTCGCAACGGTGAGCGCTACGGCAACGGCGCGAGCATTCCCGTGAATCTCGGCGAGACGGTCACGCTCGAGGTCAAGAAAGCCGGCTTCAAGACCGAGAAACGCACGTACCGCTTCGAGGAATCCGGCGAAACGCCGCCGCTGACGGAGCGCATTGAGCTGAAGGATCGCCTCGTGTCGATTCAACCCCTGCTGCCGTTGAATACCGAGGCGCGCAGGCCGCCGATCACGGTGTCGGCCGACGGCACCGAAGTCGGCACCGGCAACGTCGATGTGGTCGTGCCCGCCGACAAGTGCGTTACGGTCTCGATTGCGAGCAGTGGCTACAAGCCGGAAATCCGCAATCTCTGCAACAAGGACGAAAAGAAGCTGGAAGATGCACTGGAGGTCGCGCTCATGGATCGGCTCGTGACCATCAATGCGACGCCGAAGACCGCCAGCATCTTCGTGGGCAACGACCAGGTCGGCAAAGGCACGTACAACCTGGTCGTCAAGAACGGGGCGTGCGTCGAGGTGCGCGTGCTCGAGCGCGGCTACGGCCGTGACTACCGCAGGTTCTGCAATCGCGAGAACACGCCGCTCGAGACCGAAGTGCCGATCGATCTGCCCTTCGATCAGGCCTACAGCTCATCGGTTCAAAGCGATCAGGCCAACGTCAATTTCACGATCGAGGTCGGCTCGGGCAAAACGGCCGACCAGGCGTGGCGGATCATCAGCCAGGTCGTGCTCGGACAATTCGATGTCATTGAAATCACCGATAAGGAAACCGGCTATCTGCGCACCGCCTGGCAAACCGCGCCCTTTACGACCAACACGATTCGTACGCGCGTGATCGTAAAGCTCGGCGATTCGAATCCGCTGAAGTATGTCGTGAAGATCGCGAGTGAGCAGTCCGGCTTCCCGAAGACCAGCGTCAAGGATGACGAGGCGTTCGAGGAGTGGGACCGCGTTCTGAACAGCTACAAGGACATCATCAACGAGCTGCAGGCTCGGCTCCGCTGAGGTTCCGTATTTGAGTGAGGGGTGACGGCAAAGGAGCGCATACGGTCGTACGGGAACTGCGTAACACGAACCGCGTAACAGCAATTCGTGACTGCTGGCGCGACTTGTTTCTCGCTGTAGGCGCCTGCTATTTGCAGCCGCCGCAAAACCGCGCGTGCTTCATCGGCGGAGCCTCTCGATATTTTCCCCTTCCCAAGCGAACCGTGGGCCTCAGCGATGTTGAAGCCGATCGAGGACACGCGTTCCTCAAGTGAGCGATGTCTTTGCTGTAGCCGGCTGGCGCTACCGCAACTACCGCAACTATTGCATCGATTATCGCGACCAGCCGCGCGGGCGCTTGATATACCCTCAGCTTTTCGAAGCTCATGGCGCCAATGATCGAGCGCCAGCCGGGGCATGACAATGTCAATACCAGCCGCCGTACCGTGACGCGGTTCTGTGACGCGGTTCTGTTACGCAGTCCCGTCACGCACTCCAGGAAGTTACGCAGTTCATGCCGTCCCCGTCGCCAGCAATGCCGCGTACCGGCCGTGAGGCTGCATGGCTGGGGGACACCGGAATCAGGGTAGACTCGACTAATATCCCGCTCGAGGGATTGCGCGGCAAGTTCCTTCAGCCCGGTTTGGTCACTCAGGCATCGATGTCACGCACCGCTGCCTTGGCGCGAGTAGAACGTGATGGCCTTAACCCCGAGGAGCCTCAATGCGCCGCATTAGCATGCTTTTCCTTTGCCTCGGCTTTGCCGCCTGTGACGCGCTGACCGGCGTGTCCGACTCGAGCAAGAACGCCGATGGGACCTACAAGGGCGACTTTCAGGTCCGCTCTACGTTTTACGTCAAGTCGCCCACGGGGGGATTCACGTACGAAACCAAAACGATCACGGGTGCCGTCGGCTTTACCATCCAAGGCGGCAAAGTCATCACTACTCCGGTAGCGGGCGATGGTACAACGACTTGGGACCACGTCAACAAAACGATGTGGGTGGATTTCCAGAGTATCGCGAGCAGCAACGAAACACACTGTTCGAAGTGGCGTTATTACGGCGGCCTGCTCGAATCCGACCAGTTTCTGAAAGGAGAAGGCGGCATAAGCTGCGTCGCCCCCGACGATGTCTTCGTTAGCTTCAGCGCATTCCCCCAGACGTATTGGAAGGTAACGCGCCAGTAGTAATCACTAAGAGCCTATCCTGAACACGTACAAGGAGATCAACAACAACCTGCAGGTTAGGGTGAAGTAATGGCAGCGCATCGTCGAATTGTGGTTGCATCAATACTGGGCATTGCTGCGTGCGGTGGTGGTGACGGGCCGTTGCCACCACTCATTGAAGCCGATTCAGCCAGCCAATCCGTCTCCGCGACGCGCGGCGGCGTTATCAGCCTGCCGAGCGGAAGCTCACTGACCGTTCCGCCAGGCGCGCTCGCGAAGGACCGGCTGATTTCCATATCAGTCCTCCCTGCTCTGCCGCAGCAACCTCCGAGCGGTGCCATCGTCGGTGTTGGACCCGCATTTCGCATGCGGTTTTCACCGACGCCTTCGTCGAGCGGATCAGAGGCGGTCAGCGACTACCGGTCTGATCCCGATGACTTCGTGGTCGAGCTTAAGATCACAAACCTTTCAGTGACTGGTTTGATTGGATCGGCATCAATGGCGGATATCGTCGACCCCACCGGCGGGCATCATTTTGTGGGCATTTCGGGAACGCTGAATGAGAGCAGCGGAGTCGCGACTTTCAC
>JBQTJO010000282.1:0-7875 GCA_052387015.1 Gemmatimonadota bacterium | reverse complement strand
CCGCCGCGGAAGCCGCGCTGCACCGCTACGGCAGCGGTTGCACCGGCAGCCGGTTCCTGAACGGCACGCTGGATCTGCACGAGCAGCTCGAGGAGCGGCTCGCGGGTTTCATGAATCAGGAGGCCGCGCTGGTCTTCAGCACGGGCTACCAGAGCAATCTGGGCGTGCTCGCAACGCTGGTCGGCCGCGACGAGCACATTTTCTCGGACAAGCTCAACCACGCCAGCATAGTCGACGGCAATCGTCTGTCCTACGGCATTGTTCACCGCTACCCGCACAATGATCTGCGCGCGCTCGAGCGCGAGCTGGCACGCACGCCGGCCGAGGCCGGCAAGCTGATCGTGACCGATGGCGTCTTCTCGATGGAAGGCACCATTGCCGATATGCCCGGTATCATGGCGCTCGCCGAGTTCTACGGCGCCGAAGTGCTGGTTGATGACGCGCACTCGTTCGGCGTGCTGGGCGAGTTCGGCGGCGGCACGCTCCAGCACTTCAGGCTGGAGGATCGCTCCGCGCTGATCATGGCGACGTTCTCGAAATCGCTCGCATCGATCGGTGGCGTGATCGCCGGACCGGAAGACGTGATCCACTACCTGAAGCACCATGCCCGCTCTCTCATCTTCAGCGCCAGCATGCCGCCCGCATCGGTCGCGACCGTGCTCGCCGCCGTCGAGGTGATCGAGGAAGAGCCGGAACGGCGCGCCCAGCTCTGGCACAACACGCGGCGCATCCAGGACGGCCTCAAGAATCTCAGCTACGACATCGGCAACAGCGAGACGCCCATCGTTCCGGTGCTGATCGGCGAGCTGGACCGCATGCTGGTGTTCTGGAAGGAGCTGTTCGACGCCGGTGTGTTCACCAATCCGGTCACACCGCCGGCGGTGCCCGAGAACTCGTGCCGTCTGCGCATCTCGATGATGGCGACGCACACGGACGATCACATCGATTTCGTGCTCGACGCGTTTGCGAGCGTCGGCAAGAAAATGGCCGCGATCTGATAACTTTGAAACCGGCATTCATCACGCTCGAGGTCGTCCCTGTCGAGAGCCAGGGCGACCTCGACACATTTATGAAACTGCCGTGGCGCATCTACCGGGGCGATCCGCATTGGGTGCCGCCGCTGCTGGCCGAGCTGGAGAAGGTGCTCGACCGGCGCAAGCACCCGTTTCATCAGCACGCGGACGTCGCCTACTTCCTTGCGCGCAGGAACGGCGAAGTGGTCGGCCGCATCAGCGCGTGCGTGAATCACCTGTTCAACGAGTTTCACGATGCGCGGGTCGGCAACTTCGGCTTTTTCGAATGCATCGATGATGTCGAAGTCGCGCGCGCGCTGCTGGACGTGGCGCAGGACTGGGTGGCCGCGCGGGATATGCGCGCGCTGGCCGGACCATTCAACTTTTCGAGTAACGACGAGTTCGCCTCGCCCGGCGTACTGATCGACGGCTTCGACGCACCGCCGGTCCTCATGATGTCGCACAACCCGCCGTACTACGCTCGCCTGCTGGAGAGCTGCGGCTTCGCCAAGTCGAGGGACCTGCTGTCCTACTGGTGCGACATGACGCAGGTGAACCAGCGGCTGGTGAAAGGTATCGAGCGGATCGGCAGCGGCCAGCACGTCAGCCTTCGCAGGCTCGACATGAAGCATCTGGCTGCGGAGATCGACCGCATCAAGCAGATCTACAACTCGGCCTGGGAGCGCAACTGGGGCTTCGTGCCGATGACGGACGCTGAATTCGATCATATGGCCGAATCGATAAAGCCGATCGTCGAGCCGCGACTCTGTGTCATCGCGGAGATCGCGGGTGAGCCGGTCGGTTTCGCGCTGCAGCTGCCGGACTACAATGTCGCGTTCAGGCACATGAACGGGCGGCTGCTGCCGTTCGGCTGGGCGAAGTTCCTGTGGTACAAGCGGAAGATCCGTCACACGCGCGTGATCACGATGGGCGTAAAGCCGGAGCATCGGAAGAAAGGCATCGACTCGCTGCTGATCGTGCGGCTGCACGTCGAGTCGGCAAAGCTGGGAATGCCGCGTGGTGAGTGTTCCTGGATCCTGGAAGACAACATGCCGATGCGGCGCGGCCTCGAGCGGATCGGCGGTGCCGTATACAAGACCTACCGTGTCTACGAGAAGCCGATTCGATAAGGTCCGGGGCAGGCTTGCACTTTTCATACAGACACGCGAAGTCCGAGATCATGCGTAAAAAGTGCAAACCTGACCCGGTCCTTTTACCTGAGGAAGACACCCGCCGGGCGACCCGCAGACTGTTCGCCGTCTATCTGTTCATCTCGGGATTTGCGCTGGCGTTTCCCTTTCGTCCGCGCGCATGGCCGGTGCTCGCGGCGGCGCATGTGGCCGGCATCCTGCTGCTGTTGCAGGCCGGACCGGGGCGCGCGCTTACGGCATGGATACGGCTGAGACTGCCGCGCGCGGCGCAGGTGGCCGGCGACTGGTACGCGCTCGCGCTGATCCCGGCGCTGTATACCGAGCTGGCGGTCCTGAACGTCTCGGTCTTCAACGGCCGCTACTTCGACCCGATCATCATCCGGTGGGAAGCAGCGCTGTTCGGCGGTCAGCCATTTCGCGAGCTCGCGACCACCTTCCCGAGCCTCGCGATCTCGGAGCCGCTGCATTTCGCGTATCTCTCGTACTACCTGATCATCTACGGGCCGCCGCTCTATCTATACCTGCGCGGCCGGCATGCCGAGCAACAGCACATCGTGTTTGCGCTGATGCTGACGTTCTTCGCGCACTACGTGTTCTTCATCTACTTCCCAGTCGAAGGACCGCGCTACCGCTTGCCGGCGCCGGGCGGCGAGATCGCAGAAGGATTGTTCTACAACGTTGCGCACCGCGTGCTCGAGGCCGGATCCGCGCGCGGCGCGGCGTTCCCGTCGTCGCACGTGGCCGTCTCGCTGGTGGCAAGCGCGTGCGCGTTCACCATGATTCCGCTGGCCGCGCCGATTCTGCTGCTGCTGACCAGCGGGCTCGCCCTGGGTGCGGTGTACGGCGGCTTCCACTACGCGACGGATGCGCTGCTCGGCTTCATTTTCGGGTTGCTCCTGTTCGCGCTCGCGCCGCGCCTCGCGCGCCGGCTGAGCGGCACGCGCTCGTGAAGCATCGCGCGGCCTGGATTGCAGGACTGGTCGCGGGCACGCTCGTCTGGACTGCCTCGCCCGAGCTGCGCTGGCCCGCCCGCCTGCTCACCGCGCTTCTACTAGGGCCGGCCCCGGTCGCATTCGTGCTGCAGGCGCGCGCGATCGGCGCGCTGCCGCGCCCGATCCCCCGCATCCCCGTCTACATCGGCAGCATCGCCGGCCTCTGGCTGCTTGGCACGCTCGCGCTGGCGGCCGCGCTGCTGTCGGACTTCACGCCGGGCTCACTCGGACTGGCGGCGATTGCTCCCGGCGCATTCGTGGTATGGACGCTGGCGAGCGTGCTCGCGACCGGCGCGGTCGTGGCCGTATTCAAGGCCGGCGGGCTGCGCGAGTCCGATATCATGAGCGAGATCACGCCCGTAACGGGACGCGAAAAAGCCGTGTTTGCCGTGCTCTCCGTGTCCGCGGGCGTCTGCGAAGAGATCGCGTTTCGTGGTTTCCTGATCGTGGCGCTCAGCGCAGCGACCGGCTCACTGGCCGCGAGTGTGGTTCTCAGCTCCCTCGCGTTCGGCATCCTGCACGCGCATCAGCACGCGGGTGGCGCGCTGCGCGCCGCCATCCTCGGCGTCATTCTCGCGATCCCGCTGGTGGTCACCGGAAGTCTGCTCGCGCCCATCGCGGCGCACGTATTGATCGATTTGGTGGGCGGGCTGTGGCTGGCGCGCTGGCTGCTCAGGTAGTCACGACCGAATTGTCCTCACCGTACGGATTGCGCCGGTAGCTGTCGGCCTCCGGATCGTTGAGCCAGCGCCGATTGTCCACCAGATAACGGAACTGGTAATCGCGTCCGGGCTCGAGCGCGACCGTGGCTTTCCACGTTCCATCCTTCTGACGATCGAGCGACGTGCCTTCCCAGCCGTTGAACTCGCCGACGACCCTGGCCGACTCGCGCGCCGCGCCCGGCGGCAGCGCGAACGTGACCTTGACGACGTTGTCCTTCACAAAGCGCCGCTTCTTCAGCATGGTGGCGTCACCGTTGCATGAACCACACCACATGCGCGGCTGACGCGGTCACTGGTCCGCTGCGCGGTCGCGCCTGGACCGGAGCGGTGCGATACTTCAGGGATAGCTTGCCGAGGGAGGGGCGGTGCAGGGCCGGAAGCAGGTGTTGTTGGTCGAAGACAACGACGACAACCGCAGAATCTACGCGACGATCCTCGATCATCACGGCTACGGTGTCATCGAAGCACCGAACGGCGTCGACGCCGTTCGCGAAGCGGTGCTGCGTCACCCCGATCTCATCATCATGGACATCTCACTGCCGCTCATGGACGGGCTGGAGGCGACGCGTCGCATCAGGGCACATCCGGACACGGCGGACATACCCGTGCTGGCCGTTACCGCGCACGCGCGTAACCGCGATCGCGACCAGGCGTTCGAGGCCGGTTGTGACGAGTACCTGGCCAAGCCGGTCGAGCCGCGCCGCCTGATCCAGGAAGTCGAGCGCATGATCGGGCCGAGCTCACGCGGATAAGTACGAAATTACGAGACTACGAAATACGAGATTGCGAAAGTACGAAATTACGATGGACCCCACGCCGCAGCCCGAGCTGATCGCGCTCAGCGAACATCCGGAGTACCGCGTTTCCGCCGAGGACACCGACCCGCGCGGCTGGAGTGTCGTTGATTCCGACAATGTCCCGGCCGGAATCGTGGAAGATCTCATCATTGACGCGCAGGCGTTGATCGCGCGATATATGTTGTGTTCGATCGCGCACGATGCACGAGCCGTCCTGATTCCGACCGGCTTTGCGCGCCTCGAGGAGCAGGACGAGATCGTTCATCTCGAATTCGTCACGGTTGCGGAGCTGGCTGCGCTGCCCGGTTATAGGGGCCTTCCGCTGAGTGCCGAATTCTGTACGCGCATGGACGAAGTCCTGACCGGCGAACCCCCGTCGCCGGCCGGAAGAGCGAAGATCGTTCGCCGCAGGTCGTAAAATGTTCCCACTTCAGATTTCGGCGACGCGGCGACCCGGCACGGAATAACCCGAATCACTGTCACAAGTTAGGTGTATCCAGCGTAGTAGATGACAGGGCCTGGTGGTCCCGGTACGAGGATTGCCTTCCAGGTTGTAGAGAAGGAGAGCGACATGATCCTGCACTGCACATACGAAGAGCTGGCGGCGCTGAGCGCCGGAGGCGAGCGTGTGCTTGCGGAAGCCGGCTCGGGCGTCTCCGTCGTAACGGCCCCACCCGAGGTCATGGCGGATGTGGAAGCGTTGCTGCCCCGTCTGACCGGCGACCTCAGCGTGCCCACTCTAGCCGAGCAGCAGCGCATCGCGCGCGCGGTCACGTTCATTGTGGCCGAGCTGAAGCAGCGGCTGGATGTGCAGATTCTCCAGACCCATCCTGCGGACGAGTACGCGGTCGGCGCGTACTTCGATTACGCGCACGCACTCGCGGTGCAGGATCGGGTTGCCCGCGTCGGTAACGAAATGTCCGCCATGATCGAGCTGCTGACGGGCAGCCCGCCCACAGCGGACATGATCCGCAATTTCCTGCTGCCAGACTAACTACCTTCGTCCTTGGCACAATCTATTCTGCACCGAACCTTCGCCCGTTCTGGCATCCAATAACCGTACAGTGTCCGGGACTCGTACGAGAGGAGAGCCCATGTTTCGGAGAGCTGCGAGGATGGCGATTTGCGCCATTGCCATAGGCGCGTGCGCCAGTCTGCGAGGAGTGGAGGTGGAGTCGGATAGTGCGACGTCGTACAGCATCAATGTGTACAACGCGAGAAGCTCGACGGTCACGATTTCCTACGAGGCGGACGCGTCCAGCCGCGAGCTGGGCACGGTCCGACCCGGTGACACCCAGAGGTTTGTAGTGATTTCGGGCACGCCCAACATCACTGTGTACGCTCGCAGCGCGACCGGCGCCCCTCTCCAGTCGTATCCGGTCAGGCTGACCAAACCGGATGCCATGACGATAACTGTGCGATGAGAGGGAGAGGAGCGATGAGAGCGTTTTTTCCGCTCTTATCGCTCAAATCGCACTTATCGCTCTCATCGCAAAGTCAAGTCTGCACCTAACCCTTTTCCTCGCTTATATTTAGCCCAGTTGTGAAGCTGCCACTGACGGCGGCACAAAACCCACACACACCCAGTCAGACAAAGGAGGACTCGCGATGAAGCGATTTCATCCGGTAGTCCGGGCGCTGTGCGATCGAGTGCGGCGGCCGGTCACGAAACAGATTGTGGCAGGACTTCTCCTGACTACTCCGGCGGGTATGCTGTACCTGCGAGGCGGGCAGGCGGGCGAGAAGATGGCGCCGATCGAGCTGCCGGCGGTCACGGTCGCGTCGGCGGCGCACGAAGCGAACGTGCTGGATGCAGCGGCGTACGCGCAGGAGTTCGAGATACCGGCGTCGCTCGCGCGGGACATTGTCGAGGCGGCGGCGGAGGCGGACATCGCGCCGCGCACGGCGCTCGGTCTGGTGCGGGCCGAGTCGAGCTTCCGGACCTCGGCGGTTTCGCCGGTGGGTGCGGTCGGTTTGACGCAGCTGATGCCGGCGACGGCACGCTGGCTCGAGCCCGGCATCACGCGGCAGGAGCTGAAGAATCCGGAGACCAATCTGCGTATCGGCTTCCGGTATCTCCGGCAGCTGATTGACAAGTACGATGGTGACGAGCAGCTCGCGCTGACCGCGTTCAACCGCGGTCCGGGCACGGTCGACCGTCTGCTGAAGCGCGGCCGCAATCCGGATAACGGGTATGCGGAGAAGGTCCTGACCGGGCGCAGCAAGCGGCACGTCAGGCTGATGAACGCGAAGTTTGGTCGCCGGCGCAGCTAGATTCTCGCGCGATGAGAGAGATAAGAGCGATGTGAGCGATAAGAGCGATGTGAGCGATAAGAGCGATGTTGTTTCGCTCTCATCACTCCCATCGCTCTCATCGCATCATCGCTTTCTAAACATCGTCCCTTTCTACATCCGCCCGCATGAAAAGTGCAGGCCTGCCCCGCACCTTTAGTGATGCCAAAGAAACTTCATACGGCGATGCGATGAAGCGAACATGATAGCGACGATGAGCGTGTATGCGCTCACGGAAGGAATACGCCAGACAAGGTAGATGGCAACCGCGCCGGCCGCGAACACCACGATCTCCAGGACGATCCGCAGCTTGCCCGGGACGGCGATGATGATCGGGTGCTTGTCGCCGCGCACGGTCAGCGTGCTGAGCAGAGCGACCGTGATGATGAGGTACGGCCAGCCGAACGCGAAGTAAATCGAGATCCACGCCAGCACTTCGAGTGCGAAGCGCAGACCGGCGAGCGCCGGCGGCTCGCGATACGGGTTAGTCTCCAAAGGAGATGCCAAGAGCCCTAGCGGTCATAATCATGTCCGAATCGAGCGGAACATTCTTGATCTGGGATATCGCATCAGCGATAGCTACGGTCCGAATGTTGGTCGCATGGAGCGCAACCATCGAGCCGAACGCACCCTGCTCGACCGCACGCACGGCCGCTGCGCCGAAGCGCGTCGCGATCAGGCGATCGTACGCGGTGGGCGAGCCGCCGCGCTGGAGATGGCCGAGCACCATCGAGCGCGTCTCGAATCCTGTGCACTCACTGATCTGCTTCGCGACCTGGTCGGCAATGCCGCCGTAACGCTCGGCGCGACCCGGCACCTGCTTCTCTATGAAAAACGGCTTGCCGCCCACCGGCTGCGCGCCTTCCGCCACTACCACAATCGCGAAGCGCCGGCCGTTCTCGTAGCGG
>JBQTJO010000281.1:0-12609 GCA_052387015.1 Gemmatimonadota bacterium | reverse complement strand
CGTATCTCGCCTGGCGACCCGGCCAGCGCAGCGCGGTAGCCATCGATGCAGGCGCCGGCGTCACGCAGCTCATCTCGACGCTGCAGGCCGAACAGCTCCAATTGGCGGCGATTCTTCTCACGCACGCGCATCTCGATCACATCGATGGCATGGCCGAGCTCGAGCGGCACGCGCCGGACGCGCCCGTCTATCTGCACCTGGACGATCAGCTGTTCTACGACAACGTCAACTTGCAGGCAGCGCAGTTCGGCGTGCGCGTCGAGAAGCCGCCGGCCGTCGACTGTCGTTACGCGCCGGGCAAGCCACTCACGGTCGCGGAGATCCGCTTTGACGTCAGTCACGTGCCCGGACACGCGCCCGGCCACGTCAGCCTCTACTGCGCCGATGGTGGCTGCGCGTTTGTGGGCGACGTGGTTTTCCAGGGGTCAATCGGCCGGACCGATCTGCCGGGCGGCGATTATCAGCAGCTGATGAACTCGATTCGCGCGCACGTGATGAGTCTGCCCGACGACACCGTTCTGTATTCGGGTCATGGACCGGCGACGACGGTGCGCGAAGAGCGCGCGTTCAACCCGTTTATCGCGCCGCTGTACGGCGGCAGCTTCGCATGAGCCTGCGGCTGGCGGTCTTCGCGTCCGGCGGCGGCTCGAACCTGCAGGCGCTGATCGATCAGTTCCATCGCGAAAAGGACAGCCCCATTCGGATCGTGCTGGTGCTGAGCGATCGCGAAACCGCCGGCGCGCTCGCGCGCGCTCGCGCTGCCGGCCTTTACACAGCGGTTGTGCCGATCGAAGGACGCGCGGCCGATTTCGTCACGCGCGAACTGCTCGCCGCGCTCGATGGCGCCGACGTCGATCTGATCGCGCTGGCCGGCTATCTCAGGCTGGTGCCCGCGCCGGTGATTCGTCGCTACCGCGATCGCATCTTCAACATCCACCCGGCGCTGCTGCCGGCGTTCGGTGGCAGAGGGATGTACGGACTGCGCGTGCAGCGGGCGGTGCTCGACAGCGGCTGCACGGTGACCGGGCCGACCGTGCACTACGTCGATGAGGAGTATGATCGCGGACCTGTCATCGCGCAGTGGCCGGTGCCGGTGCTCGTGGGTGACACACCAGAGACGCTGGCGGCGCGCGTGCTGGCCGTCGAGCACATGCTGTATCCTGCAGCCATAGAGCTGGTCGCGCGCGCGATCTCACGCGGCGCGGGTGTCGTGCCCGATCGGGTGAGTCAGTCCTGTTTCGTTCAGCTCGCGCAAGCCGCGCCTGCGGAGGCCGACGTGCGCAGCGCACTCGAAAGGATGCGAACCACGCTTCATGCCTAGAGCCCTGTTGAGTGTTTCCGACAAGCGCGGACTCGTCGAGTTCGCACGCGGGCTGGCCGAGCTCGGCTGGGAGCTGCTGTCGACCGGCGGCACCGCGCGTGCGATTCGAAACGCCGGACTGGCGGTCACCGATGTCAGCGAGCTGACTCGCCATCCCGAGATTCTCGGCGGACGCGTCAAGACCCTGCATCCGGCGGTGCATTCGGGCATTCTCGCGCGTCGCCACATCGCTGATGATGCGACGACGCTCGACGAGCATGGCTACTCCGAGATCGACCTCGTCGCCGTGAACCTGTATCCCTTCCACGAAGCCGTGGATGCGGGCGCGACCCTCGCCGACGCGATGGAGGAAGTCGACATCGGCGGCCCGACCATGCTGCGGGCGGCCGCCAAGAATCACCCGGCCGTGATCCCGGTCGTCGATCCGGACGACTACAACCGGGTCATCGATGCGCTCACGCGCGACCAGGCCGGTCTCGAGCTGCGGCGCGAGCTGGCGCGCAAGGTGTTCGATCACACCGCGCGCTACGACCGTGCGATCGCCGACTATTTCGACGCGCAGCACGATGACGAGTTTGCGCGCACGCTGACGCTGGACTTCGTGCTGGCGCAATCCCTTCGCTATGGCGAGAACCCGGATCAGCCGGCCGCGTTCTACGTGGAACCGGATGCGCCGGTCACGACCCTGGCGGCCATGAAGCAGCTGCACGGCAAGGAGCTGTCGTTCAACAATATCGTCGATGTCGAAGCCGCGGTCATGGCGGTGTCGGCCTGGAGCGATGCGCGCGGGCACGCGTGCGCGATCATCAAGCACACCACGCCGTGCGGCGTGGCGCTGGGCGATACACCCGAGCACGCTTACGAACGCGCGCTCGAATGCGACCCCGTGTCGGCCTTCGGTGGCATTGTGGCTTTCAATCAGCCGGTGGGGCCGGCCGCCGCCGAGGCCATGGCGAACATCTTTCTCGAGATCGTCGTCGCGCCGGCATTCGACGACGCGGCGCTCGAGATCTTCCGCCGCAAAAAGAACCTGCGCCTGATCCAGCTGCCGATCGCGGTGGCGGGCGAGCACGAGCTGGACTTCAAGCGCGTGCGGGGCGGTCTGCTGGTGCAGCGAGCCATGCGCATGAGCTTTCCGGAGACGGATTGGAAGACGGTCTCCGAACGCGCGCCGTCGAATGAGGAAATGGCGGATCTGCGTTTCGCGTGGCGCGTCAGCGCGGCCGTCAAATCCAACGCGATCGTGCTCGCGCACGACCGGCGCACCCTCGGCATCGGCGCCGGCCAGATGAGCCGCGTCGACTCCTCGCGCATCGCGGTGCTGAAGGCGGCTGATCAGGGCGCCAGTCTGACCGGCGCGGCACTGGCCTCCGACGCGTTCTTTCCGTTCCGCGATGGCGTGGACGCCGCCGCTGCGGCCGGCATCAAAGCCGTCATTCAGCCGGGTGGCTCCGTCCGCGACGACGAGGTGATTCAGGCCGCCAACGAGCACGGAATCGCCATGGTTTTCACCGGCCGCCGGGTCTTCAGACATTGAAGAGCAGCGCGATTTTAGCGATATTTAAGGTAGCGCTCTTATCGCTCCCATCGCGGTAATCGCCCCATCGCATGATGGAGGGTTGGCAGAACGGCTAATGCACCGGTCTTGAAAACCGGCGGGCGAAAGCCCATCTGGGTTCGAATCCCAGGCCCTCCGCTTGCGCCGGCTTCACTGGAACCGGCGCATTTTTATTTTGATTTGGCTGCGTATGAGCCTCCGATACCTGATCTGGCCGCTGCTGATCGTGCCGGCAGCGAACGCTCCCGCTCAGCCGGCCCGGTTGAGCGTCACAAACGATGCAGATCGGTCCGAGCTTGTTTTTACGATCGGGCCTGTCGATCTGCCCAACGGCGAGCATCACGCCCACGGCGGGCAGCCGCCGACCCAGGCGGTCGCGCTGCCCATCGGCGGGTTTCTCCACGGCTTCACGACCGCGTTGTACGATCAGCAGGGGCGCAAGCTGCCGAGTGTGCTGCTGCATCACGTCAACATTATGGCGCCGCAGCGGCGCGAGCTGTTCAGCGCGATCATGCAGCGCGTCGGCGCGGCGGGTGTCGAGACCGGACCGGTCATGCTGCCACGTCTGCTCGGCTATCCGGTGTCCGAGGGCGACTCGCTGGTCTTCACGGTGATGTTTCACAATCCGACTGAGAGCGCCTACCAAGACGCCGAGCTGCGCATCCGCATGAAATACAGCACTGCGAGTGCGCTGCTGCCCGTTATTGCCGTGCAGCCGTTCTACGTCGATGTCATGCCGCCCGCCGGCATTCACGCCTACACGCTGCCAGCCGGCCGATCCTCCCGCAGCTGGGAGGGCAGTCCCGCGATCCCGGGGCGCGTGCTCGGACTGGGCGGTCACATGCACAAATACGGCGTCGCGTTGCGTTTCGAGGATGTGACTACCGGGAAGCTGTTGTGGGAGACGAAGCCCGCCGTCGACAGCGCGGGCAACGTGGTCGGCGTACCGCGCAAGTTCTTCTTCTGGCAGCTGGGCGTGTCGATTCAGCCGAGCCATACCTATCGGTTGACGGCCGAATACGACAATCCTACGGGTGAGGCGATCGAGGACGGCGCGATGGGTACGCTGGGGGGAATTTTCGTGCCGGACGAGCGGGCCGAATGGCCCGCCCTCGACCGCGAGCATCCGGAGTACATCGCGGACCTGAATGTGATGTACCCGCCCGGCAGCGGTGGTGGCCCGCAGCACCACCACCGCTGACGGGCAGGAGGGGCGTGGTTTCATTGTTCAGTGCTAGCCGTTTCCGACATGCACCCGGTATCCCTGTCGCCGCTGAATTTATGCGAACTTAGCTCGGCCTCATGCCCGAAGAACCGGGGCACGTTCATGCCAGACGCGGCCGCCACTGAACAATGAAACCACGCCCCCTCGCGTTCAGCGCGTTTCTGCGGCGACCGCACGCTCGGCCGCTGAAGTCGCGTAGTCGACGACGAGCGTCACCCGCCGGTTCGCCTGCGCGCCCGTCTTCGATCCCGCCGCACCTTTGTGGATCTGGCGCGGCTGCGTCTCGCCATAGCTCACCGAACGGACGTGGTCCGGATCCAGGCCGCCACTGCTCACCAGATACGAGCGCACCGCGTCCGCGCGCGCCTTGCCCAGGCGCAGGTTGTAGGACTTGCTGCCGGCCGGATCGGTGAAGCCCTCCACCGTGACGACCGCACCCGGCGTAGTCTGCTTGACGATAGCCGCAAAGCGATCCAGCACCGCCCTGTCCGTCTCTCTCACGTCCGACGCCGCGAAGTCGAAGTAAACGGGCGCGTGCACCGCGACCATTCCCTCCAGCTTGGTGATCTTCACGTCGAACTCCTTGCGCAGCTCCTGCAGCCCGCCTTCCAGCGCGCTGAGCCGCGCCGCGAGCCGCTGCTGCGCCGCAGCCGTTTCGCCGATGCGCGCCGCGTTCTGCTCGTCGGCGGCCTGCATGTCCTGCCGCAGCCGCGCCAGTTCTGCCTGCATGTCGGTCTTCTTGGCATAGCCGCAGCCGGTGAGCAGCACCGCCGCGCAGGTGATGGCGTATGGGATCCGCATCAATGCCCCTGTGGTTGTGGTTTGTGATGGGAAGCGGCCCTATCTAGTTGGCGCGGCGGAATTTGGCAAGCGTTGTACGGAAAATGATGCAAAACGGCAGAGTTATAGCAACTACTCCGCCTCCGCGCGGGCGAGGACGACCTCGTCGGCAACAGCCAACTCGACCGCGTCATGAACGCCGCGCCGCAGCGCGATGTGCTTGCGGTTCGCGGCAGTCGGGTGCACGCGATTGGTGAGCAGCACAACGAAGATCTCGCGCTTCGGATCGATCCAGATGCTGGTGCCGGTGAAGCCGGTGTGACCGAAAGAGCTCGCCGGAAAGTAGCGGCCGGCGCTGGAACGGCCGGACGGCGTGTCCCAGCCCAGCGAACGACCTTTGTCATCGCCGTTCATGACGAAGCGCGCGATGGTGGACGCGCTCGCGAAGGGCGCGTCGACATCGTGGATCGCCGCGTCGAGAATGCTCTGTGCAAAGACCGCGAGATCGCGCGCGGACGAGAAGAGACCCGCATGGCCCGCGACACCATCGAGCGCGGCCGCGTTGCGATCGTGCACGATGCCGCGCAGTGCTTCACCGCGCGCGCGGCTGTATTCGGTCGGCGCGACCTGGCTGAGGTCGAAAATGCGACCGCGCGGCAGCGGCTTCGAGCGCGCGAACATCCGGCTCTCGATTTCCTGCTGCTCGGTCCAGTCCGCGATGATGGCGAGCGGCGAGAAGAAAAGAGATCGTGCGACCGCCGATACCACGATTGGGGCGAGGCTGTGCCGCACGTCGATCATGCGCTCGGCCGGATTGAACATCGTCTCGCGCAGCTCCATGGGTGCGAAGACTTGGCGCTCGAGAAAATCATCGAGGCGCTTGCCGGTCACGCTCTCGACGATCGCGCCCGCCACGATCATGCCGAGATCGCTGTAAACGGTGAGCATGCCGGGTGGCGCCGAGAGACGCATGCGCGCGATGCGCGAGAGCGTGGCCTCGCGGCCGGTGGTCGTCCACAGGTCCGCGCCGGCGGGCAGACCGGACGTATGCGTGAGCAGGTGACGCAGCGTGATGCGCGAGTGGGCCCCTGCGCTCGGCCAGGCGCGCATGTATTGATAGATGGGCACGTCGAGGTCGAGTCTGCCATCGTCGACGAGCTTCATGATCGCGCTGGTGGTGCCGACGATTTTTGTCAGCGATGCCAGATCGAAGATGGTCGAATCGGTGACCGCGGGTGCATCGGCCGCGTAGGTGAGACGACCGTAGCCGCGCCTGCGGACGATGCCGCCGCGCCGGCCGATCGCGAGTGCGGCGCCGGGAGTCGCGCCATCTCGAATGGCGGCTTCAATGGCGGCATCGACGCGCGCGAGCGCTTCGGCTGAGAAGCCGACCAGCTCGGGTCGCACCTCACCGGCGCGCGTGCCTTCGGCCATGGCCGGCGTTGCCGCGGCCAGTCCGGCCATCGTGACCAGGAGCAGTGCGCGTGTGAGCATGCAGGTCATACCGAATGAAGGCAGCTCGGTTCCGCGCGATACGGCACTCGGCTTGCCCTGTGTACGAATCGACATGAGAGATGAAAAACAGGTCCGCGTGCGGCCCGGCCAACCCTCGCCGCTCGGTGCTCACTGGGACGGCGCCGGTGTGAACTTCGCCGTCTTCTCGGAGAACGCGACCGCAGTGGAGCTCTGCCTGTTCGATTCGGCCGATCCGGGCAGGGAAGTCGAGCGCATTCGCGTTCGCGAGCAGACTGCTCACGTGTGGCACTGCTACATACCGGGGCTGCGGCCGGGTCAGCTGTACGGCTATCGCGTGGACGGGCCCTACGAGCCGCAGCGCGGCTTTCGCTTCAATCCGGCAAAGCTGCTGGTCGATCCGTATGCGCGCGCGGTAACGGGCGAGGTGAACTGGGGCGCGCCGGTGTTCGGCTACCGACTCGGCGATCCCGCACGCGACCTCTCGAAGGATGATGGCGACGACGCGTGGGGCAAGCCCAGGGCGGTGGTCACCGATCCCTCGTTCGCTTGGGAAGACGACCGCCACCCGCGCGTGCCGTGGAACGAATCGATCATCTACGAGGTGCACGTGAAGGGCAGCACGATCCGGCATCCGGACGTGCCCGAACCGTTACGCGGTCGCTACGCGGGCCTCGCAGCCGATGCGATGATCGATTACTACGCGAAGCTCGGCATCACCGCGGTCGAGCTGCTGCCGGTTCACGATTTCCTGCACGACAAGTTTCTGCTGGACAAGGGACTGCGGAACTACTGGGGTTACAACACGACCAGCTTTTTCGCGCCGTACGCGGGCTACGCGTGTGGTGACCGCGGCGAGCAGGTGACCGAGTTCAAGACCATGGTGAAACGGCTTCACCAGGCCGGCATCGAAGTGATTCTCGACGTCGACTACAACCACACTTCCGAAGGCAGCGAGCTGGGCCCCACACTCAACTTCCGCGGCTTCGACAACACCACCTATTATCGCCTGGTGCCCGATCAGCCTCGCTACTACATGAACTACACCGGCACCGGCAACAGTCTGAACGCGCGCCATCCGCAGGTGCTGAAGCTGATCATGGACAGCCTGCGCTATTGGGTCCTGGAAATGCACGTGGACGGCTTTCGCGTCGATCTCGCTTCGACCCTCGCTCGCGAGCTGCACGAAGTCGATCGCCTGGGCTCTTTCTTCGACATCATCCATCAGGATCCCGTGCTGTCCGAGGTGAAGCTGATTGCCGAGCCGTGGGACATCGGCGAAGGCGGCTATCAGGTTGGCAATTTTCCTGTCCTGTGGGCGGAGTGGAACGACAAATATCGCGACACGGTGCGTCGCTTCTGGCGCGGCGATGAAGACCAGATGGCCGAGCTGGGTTATCGACTCACGGGCAGCAGCGATCTGTACCTGGACGACGGACGCAATCCGTACTCGAGCATCAATTTCGTGGTCGCCCACGACGGCTTCACTCTCAACGATCTCGTCTGCTACAACCAGAAGCACAACGAGGCGAACGGCGAAGAGAATCGCGACGGCAACGACAACAACCTGTCGTACAACTACGGAGTGGAAGGTCCCACCACCAACGAAGCGATCAACGCGTTGCGGGATCGGCAGAAGCGCAACCTGCTGGCCACTCTGCTGTTCTCGCAGGGCGTGCCCATGCTGTGCGGCGGCGATGAGATCTGTCGCACGCAACGCGGCAACAACAACGCGTATTGTCAGGACAACGAGCTCAGCTGGTTCGACTGGAATCTCGATGACAAGCAGCAGGCGCTGTTGGAGTTTACGCGTCTTCTGATCAGGCTTCGGAAACGGCATCCGGGATTACGTCGTCGCAAGTTTTTCCGCGGGCGGAGCATCCGCGGCGCCGACGTAAAGGACATCACCTGGCTGCGCAGCGACGGGCACGAGATGACCGATGCGGAGTGGGACGCGCACTGGGTGCGCTCGATCGGCATGCGGCTGGACGGCCGCACGCTCGGTGAGATCGATGAGAACGGGAATATGCTCAGTGACGATGACCTGCTGCTGATCCTGAATGCCTACGATCAGGGCGTCGCCTTCACGATTCCGACGTGGGACTCCGAGACGCCGTGGGAGGTGGAGTTCGACACGAGCAAGCCGGAAGAAAACGGCCGGCAGACCGTCGGGCCCAATCAGGCGCTCGAGGTCGCCGGCCGCACTGTCGTCCTGCTGGTGCGCAGGCGTTGAAGCTCAGGCCCGCAGGTACCGTCGTGTGCGAATGTCCTTGCGCCCGGCCGCGACTCGCGGTGCCGAACAGCACGGCCGCGCCGGACGTGATCACCGGCAGCAGCCAGGCGAACGGCAGACTGGCCAGCGCCGCAATGAAGCCGACCTTCAGCGGCACGATCGGGCGCTGCACCGCATCCACGTAGCGCCGCCGCTCGCGCACGAAGGGGCGAGCCCTGTGGTAGCCGACGTAAGCTGCCACCCAGGCGAGCATGATGCCAAGCAGCGTCATTCGCTCCTATCGCTCCTATCGCTCCTATCGCTCCTATCGCTCCTATCGCTCCTATCGCTCCTATCGCTCTTATCGCTCTTATCGCTCTTATCGCCTAAATCGCCCCTCCACCCCTACGCCCCTCCGGTCCCGGTTTCACGCGCCTCTCCCAGTCGCGCAGATGCTCGAGCAGGTAGTCGATCGAGAAATAGTGGCGCGTCGGACGATCGTCGCGGCGGAAGATGACCTGGGACCAGCCGCGCATGCCGGTCGGCGTGTACCAGCGGCCGAACAGTCGCAGCTTTTGTCCGGAGATGGCGCGAATGAGCACGCGCTCGTAACGAGAACGGGTGAGGCGGTTGGGCGGGAACAGTTCGTCCCAGTCGCAGAGGCGGCCGACGTCCTCGTATGCCGGCGGCCGGTCCGGCAGCTGGAGCAGGGAAGGCGCTCGCCCGCGCATGACGGAGCCGATCAGCCGGAACGTGAACGGGTCGCTGAGGCGCCGGATCGAGGGCCAGAAATAACGTGTGATCGCGCCGGCCATACCGCGCAGTGTGAAAGCGCCTCCGTCGGTTGTGGGCCATTCGTCGCGATCGATGTCGCAGCCGAACGGATTGCGCGGATAGCAGTCGTAGCGCGCGAGCCAACCCTTGCGCGTCGTATGCGCCATCGGCCGGAAGCCGCGGATCACGGGCAGGCGGCGCTGCTCCAGCTCGCTCAGCTCGAACGACGGCCACGTCATCACGTCGCGCACGATGCCGGTGATGAGCGTGCCGGTCGCGATCATGAGCGCGGCGCTGGGCGTGAAATCCGCCGTGATCTCGATGCGGTCACCGCGCGGCCGAACGCCGACTCCCGTGGATCTGCGATTGGTGGCGAGCAGCATGACGGGCGCGGGCAGGATGTAGCTCAGCAGTAGCGCGAGCTTTTCGACCGAGCGCGATTCATCCCGCTCGCTGCGCGGCAGCTCGAACGAGATGTTGTAATGCGTGCTGAAGCCGACCAGCCGAACGCTGTGCCGCCGTCGCTGCTCCCACCCGTTCAGGCCTGTGCGGACCGCGCGAATGCCCTCCCACAGCGAGCGCCCGGCGCGCGCCGCGCAGCCACGATCGATCTCGATGACGGGGGTCGCGACTTCGATGACGCCGGTGTCGAAATACACCGCACCGCCGGTCGGCAGATGATAGGATGTACCCTTGCGGTGCATGAGTCCGTCGCCGAGGAAGGCGCGCGGATCGCCGAAGACATCTTCGGGCTTGACCTGCTCTTCATCCACGAAGACGGCGAATTCTGCCTCCATGCCCATGGCTGCCAGTTGTAGCCGCGTCGCTGTTGCAAGGCCGGACGACGAATACGCGTCGTCTTTCTTACTGCTCATCCATCCTTTGGCTTCGGTACGCACTGCTGCTCGGATGGCGCTGCGCGCGGCACGAGCAGGAGATAACCGAGATCCAGATGCAGATGATCATCCGCGGCACCCATTTCCGTTCCGTACGGCCGCACCCACCAGCCCGGCAGCGAGCGGCGCGCTATGCGCGCGTAGCGCTCGATGCGCTCCTCGGAATCGAGATAGTCCGCCCCGATCCGGTAAACGTTCACGGCGGTCCCCCAGCAGTGCGTCGACGCGTGCGTGCTCAACCGGTGCGCCGGCGAGCGGTAGCCGCCGTTCGCGGCGATGTGCACGAACGTGCCGACCGCATCGCGCAGCACCTGGAGGTGGGCCGCGAGCGCGGTGACCGCGCACGGGATGTAGCGCGGAAAGGTGCGCTGCTGCTCGGCCTCCCTCACGTCCACGGTCAGAAACTCCCAGAGCGCAAAGTGCTGCGACAGCGGCACCTGCTGCGCGGTCTGCCACGAGTCCACCTCGTAGAAGAAGCGCGGCAGCCGGCGCGCTCGCCCGTCGCGATCCTCCAGCAGCTCATCCGGACGCAGCACCGCACGTTGCCCGCGGTCCAGCCCGAGCCCGTCCACCACCGGCAGCGGAAGCACGCCACGATCACTCACTTCGAGCGTCGCCTTCCGTCACGTGTTCGTAGACCGCGCGCGAGATGCGTGCGATCGTCTCCTGTCGCCCCGCCGCGCCCGGCGCCCACGCCGTCAGAATGACCAGCACGTACGGCTCGCGATCCGGCAGATACACGATGCCGGCATCATGCGCGACCGTCGAAATCTCGCCGGTCTTGTGTGCCACCCGCGCATCCAACGGCAGCCCGGCCGGAATGCCGCGCTTGAATTCCTGGCCATGCAGGATGTCGAGCATGTGGCGCGCCGCGTCCTGCGAGATCGCGCGCTCCTCCGCGATCATGCGCAGCGCGGTGAGCAGCCCGTGCGCCGTAACCCGGTTATTGATGCCGCGCTCCCACGCGGCGTTGTCTTCGACGCCGCGCACGAACTCGAGACCCTGGTCCAGACCGAGATCGCGCAGCGTATGTTGAATCTCTTCCACGCCCACGATGTCGATCAGCAGATTGGTCGCCAGATTGCTGCTGGTGACGATCATGTGGCGCGCCAGCTCGCGAACCTGCATCGTCTTGCCGATCGCCGCGTGCACTTCGGGCGTGCTGTCCCGCCCTGATTCGATCCGGTACGGCTCGCCGTCGACCACGCTCAGAAAGCGGTTGCGAACGTGGATGCGCGAGAACTCGGTCAGGCGGCCTTTCTCGGCGGCCGCGAAGACGCCCAGCAGTACCGGTACCTTGATCGTGCTCGCGGCATGAAACCAGCAGTCGCCGTCGTAGCTCCACTCCGCGCGATGACGAAAATCGAAGAACGCGACCGCGACCGCGTCGGCACCCGCCTGTGCCGCGATCTCGGTGATTTGCCCACGCAGGCTGTTCGTCGCTAACAATCGATTCAAACCATTTCTGAAGTGCCGCTATCTTAGCGCATGACCCCGCTGCTGCAGGAACAGCGCCAGTGGCGAACCGAAAAGAGGCGAAATCGTGGCAGGATTCAAGCTGTTGAAGGCCGCGCATTTGGCGGCTCTGGTGGTCGCCTGCGGCGCGGGCGCGCCGCTCAAAGGTGGGGACATCACCGCTGGACCACTCCGGCCGGATCGCTGGAAACATCACTGGCTGGACACTGCCCCAGTAGCGACTCGTGTCATGTGAGGCGTCTGCTTCCCAATACGGCTTCAGCCTGCCCAGCACGCGGCTGAGCCCCGCCATCGTCTCGATCAGGTCCACACTGCTGCCTTCTTCAGTTTCCGGCGCGAAGTCGAGGCCAACCGGTCGGTGCGCTTAAGGTTTCGCAGCCGGATGCAAGAAGCCCCCAGGTGCGACACGTCGCAGCCTGGGGGCTCACCTTTCCGCTGGCGAGATCGACTTCGGTTCGGTGTGCCACCACGTGTGGTGACTGAAGTCGCTTCTCTTCGCCCTCGTCGTGCGGTCCACGACTCGGGTGCCCCGAGCTCCGGGGCTACAGCTGCGTCCAGCGACCTCGCAGCCGGTCCATCAGGTTTCGAACCTCCTGACGAACTGCCTTCCCGCAGTTTTTCTCAACGCTTACGCGTCCCGCGAGTCGGCTGAACAGTGAACTTAAGACCGCTTGCTCACACGTTCTGGACGAAAGCTAAACGTGCACCAATATTCGTGCAAGTCTTTCGGATTACGTTCGTTACGCGATTTGCTTATCCACAGAATCGTGCAATTTCTCAACACATCACCACGTTGATATCAACAAAAACGCCGAGCTTCTCCACATTTCGCCCCTACTCCCGTACTCCCCCTACTCCCCTACTCCCCTACTCCCCTACACCCCTACTCCCCTA
>JBQTJO010000280.1:0-6463 GCA_052387015.1 Gemmatimonadota bacterium | reverse complement strand
ACCCGCCGCATCGAAGATTACCGCGCCGCAGACGAGTGTCGCTCCCATAGTGATTCCGGACGAGTACATCGTCGTATTCAAGAATGAAGTGCGGAACGTTGGCGCGGTTGCGGAGCAGCTGGCGTCTGTGCACGGCGGCCGTTCGATCGCATCGGCCAGCTCGATCTGCCGCTCAACACGACGTTCATCTACGACATGACGGGTGCCGGTGTGCACGCGTACATGATCGACACGGGCCTATGTCCGACGCACGCGGATTTCGGTGGCCGCGCCTCGATCGGCCCGTGGAAGCGCTCACGATTGGCGCGACGGATATAGCGGACGCGGAAGCGAGCTTCTCGAATCATGGACCGTGCGTTGATATGCTGGCACCCGGAGTCGCAATCACATTGTCTTTGCTGCGTAACGCCGTTCAGAACACGATCACGCTGCACTCGAGGAGCGTGAACAACGGCACGCCGAACAAGTTCCTGCTGATGCGGCCGCGTAGTCGGCTATAGCCGGCTATAATTCAGAACCGGGTCTTGAGCAGCCCGGCCGTTGCAGCCACGACCAGCGCGAGCACGATCAGGGCGAACAGCAGGAAGGTTGGCAGCAGAACGGCGAGCGCGGCTTTGGCCGCGCTCGTTTTTTGTGCCTCGCGCAAACCGATGATTGCGATCACGATCATCCACACGAACGCAACCAGGCTGCCGAGGAAAGGCACGATGGCGAAAATCGCCGGACTGTAGCTGAAGGCAAAAACGCGCACGGTCGCGCCGAAGCCGTGCGCGGATGCGCCGGCCATGAGCAGAACCAGATGACAGACGCCGCTGACGAGCAGCAGCGTCGCCATCAAAATAAGCGGCGAGAGCAGAAATTCGACGAGCGCATTGGTCGCGCCCTTCGCGAGTTCCGGCATGAAGACGGCGTCGACACCGGCGACATCGAAAATGGCAGTCCAGAAGAGATTGATGCCGGCTACGATGACGCCGAGCACGAGATAATAGACGAGCACCGCACGCGTACTGTCATCAGGCGGCATGCGGCGGAAGAACGAGGTCGGCCGAAAACACGCCTCTCGCCAGGTCGTGACGAATGCCTCGAGAGCGGACGCGCCGGGGCAAGGCGGCCAGGGAAAGGGTCGCTCGGCGGCGGCGTCGTTCTGAGCTTCCAGCGGATCGGGTTCGATGGTCAGGTTGCCGGGTTCTCGAGCCAGGCGGTGACTTTGGCGAGCAGGCCGTGAATGTCGACCGGCTTGCGAACGTAATCGCTCATCCCGGCCTGTTTCGCAAGATCATGCGCGCCTTCGAGCGCGGTGAGCGCGACGATCGGCACCTGCTCGAGGCCGGGCATCGCGTGAATCGCGCGCGCGGTGTCGAGCCCGTCGATCTCCGGCATCATGATGTCCATCAGGATGAGCTCGGGCCTTTCCTCGGCAGCGCGCAGAATGGCGTCGCGCCCGTTGGCTGCGGCGGTGACAGCGTAGCCGAACGCCTCGAACAATGCGGTCAGCGCCTCGCGGCTGTCCGCATGATCTTCGACGATCAGGATCTTCGTTCCGCGGGGGCGGATCTGCTGCGTGATTGCTTGCATTCTGACACTCCGATCCGTGAGGGGCGCAAGAAGCGGACCCCGTGAGTGCATTGCTGCTACCGCGCAGCGGCCGTCGTGCATAGCTTGAAGCGTGTGAAACGCAGCTTCGTGTGCGACAGTGAGAGCTGGCTCGCCTGGGTGAGCGGCGGTGGCGGCTACGGCACCGGCAGCCGCGGACTGGGCAACATCGATGCGATCCACTTCGCGCGCGCAGCGGCGCCGGATGTGCCGGTCTTCGAAGCGCTGCTGGCGGCGGGGCGTTTCGACGGCTTGTTCGAGGAGGAGCTGGTCGCGCTATTCCGCACGGCGCGCCGCGTGGTAGATCCCGCGGAGCTGCCGGAGCGGCCGATCACCCGCAAATCGCTCTCCGGCTAATCGTCGGCCACGCGCGGGCCGATCTTGACCTGATTCTCCTCGACCCGAACCGAGTAGCGCTGCAAGCCCGGCTGTCCTTCCGGTGCCACACATTCGCCCGTGCGCACATCGAAGGCCGCGGCATCCTGCGGACAGACCAGCAGGTCGCCCCTCAGCACACCCTCACGGGCCAGATTGGTCCCATCCACCGGACACGCTGCATCGAATGCGTAATAGGTCTGACCGACGTTGGTCACACCGACGTGCCGGCCATGCGCTTCGACTTCCGCGATATTGCCCGGTCCGAGATCCGGGGTCTTCAATACGGGTGTAAATTCCTCGCTCATACGGGCGGTAGGAGCAAAGGCCGTTCCGTATTATGTTCCTGCCGCTTATGCGCAAAAGAATTCTCACCGGTGATCGGCCGACCGGACGTCTCCATCTGGGGCACTGGGTCGGCAGTATTCGCAATCGGGTTCGTCTGCAGGACGAGTACGAGTGCTTTTTCATTGTGGCGGACCTGCACACGCTGACCACGCGGCCCGAAAAGGAGGCGATCGCGGAGGTGCCCGATCACATCCGCGAGCTGGTGCTGGATTATCTGGCGGCCGGCATCGATCCGGCCCGCTCGGTGATCTTCGTGCAGTCGGCGATTCCCGAGACCGCGGAGCTCCAGCTCATTTTCAGCATGCTGGTCTCGCTGCCGCGGCTCGAGCGGCTGCCGACCATCAAGGACATGGCGGAGGCGGCGCATCTCGACGTGCTTCCTTTCGGCCTGGTCGGCTACCCGGTGCTGCAGGCCGCCGACATCATGCTGCCGCGTGCGCAGCTCGTGCCGGTCGGCAAGGACAACCTGGCCCACGTCGAAGTCACGCGTGACATCGTGGGCCGCTTCAACAACCTGTATGGCAACGTGCTGACGCCGCCCGAGGCGCTGCTCAGCGAGGTGCCGACGCTGCCGGGCATCTATGGCCTGCAGAAGATGTCGAAATCGCTCGACAATGCGATTCTGCTCTCGGACCCCGAGGACGTGGTCAATCAGCGCGTGATGCGGATGTACACGGATCCCAATCGCATGCGGGCCGACGTGCCCGGCACCGTGGAAGGCAATCCCGTCTTCATCTATCACGACGCGTTCAACACGGACGTCGAGGAGGTGAACGATCTCAAGGAGCGCTACCGCGCGGGCAAGGTCGGTGATGTCGAAGTGAAGCAGAAGCTGGCGCGCGCGATCAACGCGGTGCTCGAGCCGATACGCGAGCGGCGCGCGCACTTCGAGCGGCGCGCGCATGAAGTGGACGATATTCTGGCGGCAGGCAATCGTCGCATGCGTGAGGAAGCCGCGCGTACCATGGAGCTGGTACGGGAAGCGATGGGACTGACCTACTTCCGGTAGAATAATTCAAATTGAAAACAGCCGGTCCGGATCGTCAGTCGATAAAGACAGGCGTGCCGACCTCGACCAGCTCGTACAGGCGAACAAGATCGGAATTGTGCATGCGCACGCAGCCATGGCTCGCGGGCAGACCGATGGAATCCTCGTTATAAAGGTTGGTGCCGTGGATCAGGTAGCCAGCGCCCATGTCGAGCTTGAAGGGACCGAGCGCAGCCGGCACGCGCCGCTGCGGCGTGTCGAGCGGCGGCACGTATAGCTTGCCGTAGTAAATGATTTCGTTGCCGGGAGTGAACGGCCAGAAGTTGCCGAACCGGTTGACGCGACCCACCTGATCGTTCTGCACGGTGATATGGGTGCTGTCGCCGAGATCGTACCGCTCGCCACGGCGAATGTGCACGACCTCGAGCTGCTTGTGGGTCGCTTTCTCGTAATAGTGCCATTCCGGCACGGTCCAGACCGGATCCGCTTCCTTGCCCAGAATCGTGCGACGGCCCCGAGGCGTGTCGAAATTATACTTGCGCCCGCGGTACTCGAAGTCCTCCGAGACGCCGACCGCGACCGGCGCCTCGAAGATCACGTCCGTGCCGTAGACCAGCCAGAGATACTTCTGCTCGATGGAGATGAGAATCGTCAGGCGTGCGCCGGCGGCCGGTGGCCGGGCCGCGACCAGTGCGACCAGGGCCAGGCCGAGCAAAACGAAACTGGCCCACTTATTATGCCGTAGCAGATGGAAGCGCATAGGAGAAAGATAATGGCCAAACGCTGGCTGGGCATCATTTTCGTAGCGGCGGCAACGCTTTTCTCGCTTGCGGTCTATGGCCAACTGCCCGACCCGGTGGCGACCCACTTCGCGGCCGACGGCACCCCCGACGGCTGGAGCAGCCGCGCGCTGGCCGCATTCGGGATCCCGCTGCTCGCGCTCGTCATGATCGGCCTGTTCCACGTGCTGCCGCGCATCCTGCCGCGGCGCGCGCATTTCCAGCAGTTCGAGGACACGTACTGGGCGTTCGCAAGTCTGATCATCGCGTTCCTGTGCGCGCTGCACGTCGTCGTAATCGGCATGGCGCTCGGCTGGCCGATCGACATGCCCGCGGCCGTGCTGCTCGGTGTCGGCTCGCTGTTTGTGATCCTCGGTACGCTCATGCCGCGCGTGAAATCAAACTGGCTGCTCGGCATCCGCACGCCCTGGACGATGGAGAACGAGCGCGTCTGGCACGAGACGCATCGGCTCGCCGGGCGCACCATGCCCGTGGGCGGGCTGGTCACGATCGCTGCGGCCTTCCTGCCGCCGCGGCTGCAGCCGTGGGTCGCGATGGGCGCGCTGGCATTCGGCGCTTTCGTCCCGGTTGTCTACTCCTACATTGTATGGCGGCGCGAACAGCAGATTTCCCCTAATTAGACCAGGCGAAACCGATGAACCCAGAAAGTTTGGAAATGTTGATACCGCTGGTGGCGGTCGTGATGGGCACGCTCATGTTTCTGATTCCGATCGCGGGCTTCACGGCGCGTTTCGCGCTCAAGCCGATCGTGGAAGCGCTGGCCCGCTACCGCGAGGTGCAGGGTGGCGCGACCGGGCGCGAGCTGAACGTTCTCGAGCAGCGCGTCGCGCTGCTGGAGCAGCAGTACCAGAGCCTCGAGAGCAACGTCCACCGCATTTCCGAGCTCAAGGAGTTCGACCGCCAGCTTTCCGCCGGGCCCGGCGAGGGCGTTTAGGGGGTCCGGCCGGAACTCGGTCTCCGGACAGGCTTAGAAGTAAACGGGATGTCACAACCAACCGCACCCGGGCGTTTCTAGGATGACGCCCGGGGACAGGGGCCGAGTGGAATTCGATTCACTGTTCCAGAAGCTGTACCCTTCGTTGTTCCGGTATCTGCATCGCCTTACCGGCGACGCGGACATTGCGGATGACATTGCGCAGGAAGCTTTCGTACGGCTCTTGAAGCAGTCTCTGCCGGAAGCGGAGGTGCGTCCCTGGCTGTTCACGGTCGCAATGAACCTGGTGCGCGATCACGCGCGCAAAGTCGAGAGGCGGCATCGGTTGTTGACAGCGGCACCGGTTCTGGTTTCGACGTCGGCACTGCCCGACGAGGTGGTCGAGCGCGCCGAAGCCGTCGGCTCGGTACGGGTTGTGCTCGAGCAGCTTTCGCCGCGCGATCAGCAGCTGCTGCTGATGCGCGAAGAGGGCTTCAAGTACGAAGAGATCGCTCACGTGATCGGAGTCGCCCCGGCGTCGGTCGGGACTTTGATTGCAAGGGCACTGCGTAGATTCGCAGAACTTTACGAGGCACAAGGTCGCTAATGGCGCACATTGATGAGGGCATGCTGCAAGCTTACCTCGATCGGGAGGTCGGTGCCCGCGCCGATATCGACGCGCATCTGAGCGCGTGCGCGGCGTGCGCCGCCGAGCTGAACCGGCTGCGCGCCGCTGCCCAGTTGTTTGCGAGCGCGGTGCGCTCGGCCGATGCGCCGGCGCCGACCTTCGCAGCCTTCACGGCGGTGCGGCGCACGCGCACCGAGGCGCCGCCGCGCCGACACGTTTTTGCGCGCGTCCCGCTCGCTCGTGCCGCGCTGCTGCTGTTCGGCTTCGCGGCCATCGCTTCGGCGGCCATTCCTGGCTCACCGGTACGCGCCTGGCTTTCTGACGCGCTGCGCAGCGTAGGCGTGCTGCCGGACCGGCCCGAGCCGGCCATGCCCGTGCTCCCCGATGCGCCCGCGTCCGCCGATCGGGCGGAGCAGGGCAGCGGACCGACCGCGCTTGCCATCGAGCCGGCGGATGGCCGAATCCGCATTGTACTGACCGGCGTTGCCCCGGAGGCCGACGTTCGGGTGCGCCTGGTCGAGGGCGACCGCGCGCTCGTGCAGGCATCGGGCGATGCGGCGCGCGCGCGCTTCCGCACCGGTCCCGGCCGCATCGAGGTGATTGGCGTCGGCAAGGGTGAGGTGGTGGTGACCGTGCCGCTGGCGGCCTCCGATGCACGCGTCGAAGCCGACGGGAAGGTGCTGTTCGAGCGAGTCCGTTAGCGGGCGATAACAGCGATAAGAGCGATTTGAGCGATAAGAGCGGCAGGGACGAACCCGGCCCCTTTTATCGCTTTTATCGCTTTTATCGCTTTTATCGCTTTTATCGCTTTTATCGCT
>JBQTJO010000279.1:0-3749 GCA_052387015.1 Gemmatimonadota bacterium | reverse complement strand
TCGTACTACGAAGTCGCTTCGGGACAGCGCGACGGCGAGCCGCTACGGGACGGCGCTACGGAGCTGCGTCCACTCACGACCATTGCGGTCGATTCATCGGAGTTCGTGGTGAGCAAACTGAAGGATCGCGGGACCCACCAGGCGTTCGGCGTCATTACTAACGCGCAGGATTTTCTGCACGTGCTGCGGCATTTCGTCGAGTCCCGTTCGGCAGCGGGGCCGGCAGCATGAGCGCGCCCGGCTGGCTGACCGGCAAAGCGGACGCGGCATCGCTCGCGTCGCTGGTCGACAAGCTCGGCACGCAGGTCGACGTGACCACCGTGGACGAGCTGTTCGTGTTTCCGATGCGACGAGTGCAGGGCATCGAGAGCACGGTTTTCGTGCTGTCGATCCACGATCACGAAGACCTGCGCCGGGTCATCACGGCGCACGTGCGCGCCACCCGCAACAAGCGCGGCGAGCCGACCATCGAGACCAGGCTCGACGAGCAGGCCATCGTGCCGGTCGCGCGGCTTCCGCGCGTCATCGAAGGCGTGCTTGAGCGGCTGAGCGACGACTTCGCGACCCCGCCCAGCACAGCACGCATCGCGTGCAGCCGCGAGCGCTGGCAGGCGCTCGGCGACGTGCTCATGGCCATCAAGCCGAACGAGCCGCTGCCCGAAAACCTATTAGGCGCTACGTGACGGCGCTACCGAGAGGCGCTACGGGGAGGCGCATCTCCGTAGCGCATTCCCGTAGCGCAGTTCCGTAGCGAATTTAAGAAATGTGGACTACTAATGACTCGCGCGACCTCTACAACGTCGAAGGCTGGGGCAGCGGCTATTTCGACATCAACGAGCAGGGTCGCGTCACCGTGCATCCGACGCAGGAACGCGACCGCGGCCTCGACCTCTACGAGATGGCACTCGACCTCGAGCAGCAGGGCGTGGGCATGCCGCTGCTGCTGCGCTTCTCGGACATCCTGCGCAACCGGATCGAGACGGTGACCGAATGCTTCGACGAGGCCATCCGCGAATTCGGCTACACCGGCGGCTACACGAGCGTCTATCCCATCAAGGTCAATCAGCAGCGCCACGTCGTCGAAGAGATCGTGGCATACGGCGAGAAGCACGGCAGCGGTCTCGAGGTCGGCAGCAAGCCCGAGCTGCAGGCAGTGCTCGCGCTCACCGAGCGCACCGATCACATCATCGTGTGCAACGGCTACAAGGACGAGGAGTACATGCGCCTCGCTCTGATGGGCCAGAAGCTCGGGCACACCGTGCTGATCGTGCTCGAGAAGATCAGCGAAGTCGACATTCTGCTCAAAGTCGCGAAGGAGATGGACGTGCAGCCCACCGCGGGCGTGCGCATCAAGCTGTCCACCACCGGCGCGGGACGCTGGTCCGAGTCCGCCGGTGAAAAGAGCAAGTTCGGTCTGAATGCATCACAGCTCGTGCGCGTGCTCGAGAAGCTGAGTGCCGGGGCTGCCATGGGCATCCTGAAGATGGTGCACTTCCATCTCGGCTCGCAGATCCCGGACATTCGCAACATCAAGCTCGCGATGGCTGAAGTCGCGCGCTATTACGTCGAGCTGCGCAACCTGGGCGTCGATATCCAGTACGTGGACGTGGGCGGCGGACTGGGCGTGGACTATGACGGCTCCGGCTCGACCTCGTCGGCCAGCGTGAACTACTCGATCCAGGAATACGCGAACGACGTCATCTATGGTCTGGCCGAGGCGTGCCGCGAGAACGACGTGACCATGCCGCACGTGATCTCGGAATCGGGCCGCGCGGTGACCGCGCATCACGCGCTGCTGCTGATCAACGTCATCGATCTCGAGACGCAGATCGCCGAAACACCCGAAGACGTGCCGGAAGAGGCGCACACCATCGTGCACGAACTGGCGGCCACCTATCGTGAGATCAACGACCGCAGCCTGCGCGAAGTCTTTCACGATACGTCATTCGCAAAGGAGCAGATGCACACCTCCTTTTCGAGCGGCGTGCTGTCGCTACCCGAGCGCGCGCTCGGCGAGCGCTACTATCTCGCGATCATGAACCGGGTCGCGCGCCTCGCTTCAACCGACCCGGAGGAGTACGATGACATCCTGCCGGAAGTCGAGTCCATCCTGATCGACCGCTACTTCTGCAACTTCTCGCTCTTTCAGTCACTGCCCGACTCGTGGGCGATCGATCAGGTCTTTCCGATCATGCCGATCCACCGCCTCGATGAAGAGCCGACCCGGCGCGGCACGCTCCAGGACATGACCTGCGACTCGGACGGCAAGATCGACCATTTCGCCGGCTGGCGGAAGCCGAAGCCGTTCGTCGAGCTGCATCCGTTCGATCACGGCGAGCCGTACATCCTGGGCGTGTTTCTCACGGGCGCGTACCAGGAGATTCTCGGCGACCTGCACAATTTGTTCGGCGACACCAATGCCGTGCACGTGCGGCTGACCGAGACCGGCTACGAGATCGGCGACCTGGTGCACGGCGACACCGTCACCGAGGTGCTCAACTACGTGCAGTTCAGCGCGCAGGACCTGGTCGCGACCTTCCGGCGGAAAGTGCAGAACGCGAAAGATCTTTCGCGCGCCGAAGCGAACGGCTTCATCGCGGATTACATAGCGGGCCTCGCCGGCTATACGTATCTCGAAGGCGAGGGGTAACCCCAAAAAAGGCTAGCGGCGCCGCGCAGGCGCGATAACAGCCGCCACGCGCTTCTCCGCCGCGCGCGACACACCCGCCTCGCGCGCAAACGTTCGCCACTGCCGCACGACCTCGCGCACTTCAGCAATGATCTCCTGCGCCCGCTTTGCCTTGAGGCCCGCGTCCGCAGCCACGCGCAGCATGTCCGCTTCGCCAGGTTCGAGATCCGCGCCTGCAACAGCCATGGTATGCCGCCCGCCTGGCCCGGGCGAGAACGTGAGATCGTACGCAGGCGAAAACGTCCATTCGCCCGTCCGGTCCATCAGGTACGAGAAGTTCTTGACGTGATCGTCGCGGTTGTGGGCGAGGACGTTGAAGACCATGCGCCGATACGCTTCCTCCATCTGCCGGAAGTCATTCGTCAACACGAGCGTCGCGCGCAGGAGTCCCTCGTAATCCATGGACGGAAGCCGATGGCTCGCGTGCAGCAGTCCGCTCAGCGAGTGCATGTGCACGCGTCTGCCCGCCGGCCTATCGAAGCGCTCGGCGCCGAAATAGCGGTTCCCATCGGTGGTCTCGAACAGTCGCGTCGCCGGCACGCGAATGCCAGTGGCACCGGCCATCAGCGCATACGCGTATTCGAGCGCGCCCGCGTCGCGATCATCCTGTTGTGCGGGAAACTTGATGAGATACGGGCGGTAGCCGGGTGGCAGGTCGAGCGCGCCGGAAATGATGCGCCCGTCGTCGCCAACGCCGACCACGACCTTCGGGCCCGCACCGCCCGGCGAGCCGCCCGCGCGCAGCAGCTCTGGCAGCACGTCCGCCGCCTCACCTTCGAGCACGCGCTCGGCAGCGCGCGCCAGCAGCTCCAGGTCGAGCTCCTCATCATGTTCACCGATATCTCGCGCCGCCGGATGGTATTTCAGCGCGCCCATGCCGGTGGCACCTATATACGCGAACCGATCGAGCACGGTGACCGATACAAGTGCACGGCCGCGCCGCCGAAACTCGCGATCCATCAGCAGCAGGCCCCAGCCGTCGGGCAGCGAGTAGTTGAACACGCCGAAGATCTCGCCGAAGTCGCGCTCGGTGTGCTCGAACAACCCGGGACGGACCGGA
>JBQTJO010000278.1:0-9419 GCA_052387015.1 Gemmatimonadota bacterium | reverse complement strand
GAGTACTTTGCGTGTTATTCGGCTGGCATCACGCCGCTAGTTTCCGTATTTCGAAGCCAGGTCGTGCCGGGCGCTCCCTCACAATCGCAAACACGCTCAGCAGAATCAGCAGTGCCGCAACCACCGTGCTGCGGTAGACTGCTTCGCCGACCAGCCCCGCGCCGAGCAGCACCGCGATCAGAGGATTGATATAGGAGTGGCTCGCGACCTTTGATGCGGGCACGCGATCGAGCAGCCACACATACGCGCTGTAGCCCGTCAGCGATCCGGCCAGGATCAAATAGCCGAGCGCGAGCAGTGAATGGGTGGAGAAGCCCGCCATGACGCGTGGCGTCTCGCCAAGCACGGCGCTCACCGGCAGCAGGAGCAGACCTCCAGTAATGAGCTGGAGCGCGGCGTCGCGAATGGGCTCGCCGTGCGCGCGCATGCGCGTCCGCACCGTGCCCGCCGCCCACGCCACACTCGCGCCGACCAGCGCGATCGCCGGCCAGAACGGTATCCCCGCGCCCTCACCATTGCCGACCAATCCGCCGACTCCGCCTACACCCATCGCGAGCGCCACCACGAAGCTCCAGTCCGGACGGTCGCGGCGACGGGTGAGCCACTCGAACAGCACGACCCACGCAGGCGTCGTCGCATTGAGAAGCGCGGCCGGCCCCGAAGGCACGTGCTGCTCCGCCCAGCCGACCAGCACGTAGCCGCCACCGAACAGCAGCGCCGCGGTCGGCACCGCCGCAACCAGCTCGCGCGCACCGATCGGTGCGCCGCCGCGCCGCCGGATCCATAGATAGAGCGCGCCCCCGGCCATCATGCCGCGTACCGCGACCATGAAGACCGGGGGCACATCGGCGACGGCCGTGGCGATCGCCAGGTACGTCGAACCCCAGATCAGGTAGATCGCCGCGAACGCGCCGATGATGCGACGATCAGGCATCCTGACTCCGCCCGCCGCGCCCCCGCGGCGTCTCACCCCATGGATTCGGGCCGACCAGCCGGTCGACCATCGGCCCCCGTGACGCCTCCACGAACTGCGCCCAGCCGCGCGCCCACCACCGCACTGCCCTGGTAATGCCCTTCATACCACCCTCCCCCGTTGTGTTAACCAGCAAACTGCGTTATGGTAGTTACAGCATACATCGGGGCTTCTAACCTGTCAATGGTGTTATGACGGTTACATTCGACATGATCGGAGGGCGGACCTGCCTGGACTTCGTCAACACGGGGAGTCAGCGGCGGGTCGGCCCGTTCAACGAAGAGCTGAACAGCTATGAGGACCTGTTGGCTTGGGGCAGTCAGGCGGATCAGTTGACACTCGCGGAGGCTTCGCACCTGAATGCCAGGGGCGCGCAGGACGCGCAGGGCGCAAAGGAGGTCCTGGAGCGCGCGCGTGCGCTGCGGGAGGCGATCTATCGGGTGTTCACGGCCCGTGCGGCCGGCGCGGTGCTGCCGGCGGCCGACCTGAAGCTGATCAGCGAGGAGCACGCACGGGCAGCAGTGAATCGCGTGCTGACGCCGACCGGTGTGGGCACGTGCAGCTTCCAGTGGCAGACGTTCGACGCCTTGGACCGGCCGCTCTGGCCGGTGGCGGTCTCGGCGGTCAACCTGGCCGCGTCCGAAGATGCTACGCGCGTGAAGGAGTGCGGCACCGAGAACTGCAACTGGCTGTTCCTGGACACGAGCAAGAACCGCAGCCGGCGCTGGTGCGACATGAAGGAGTGCGGCAACCGTGAGAAGGCGCGGCGGCACTACCACCGGCGGCGCTCGACCTCCTGAACAACCGCACGCGCCTTGCAGATGATAGGCGCGGTTTGAGAATCGCGATTTTCGATTACGGGACCGGCAATCTGCACTCGCTCGCGAAGGCATTCGAGGACGCGGGCGCGCAGGTGGTCATCGAGGCGGAGCCGGCGCAGGCCCTGAAAGCCGGCGCGCTGGTACTTCCGGGTGTTGGTGCGTTCGGTGCCGCCGCGAGCCGGCTCGCGCCGTACGCACCCGCACTGCGCGCCGCGCTGGCGTCCGGACACCCGTGCCTGGGCATCTGTCTCGGCATGCAGCTGCTGTTCGAGATCAGCGAAGAAGGTGAGGGCGCGGGCCTGGCGGCGCTGCGCGGCCGCGTGCGCCGATTGAGCGGGGGGCGGATCCCGCACGTGGGCTGGAACGACGTCGTGATCGGCGACGATCCTCTCTTCAGCGACATGCATCCTTTCCTCGCTTTTTTCGCGAACAGCTCGGCCGTCGAGCCATCCGATCCTGCGATCGTGATCGCGTCGACCGAATACGAGACGGAACGGTTTCCGGCCGCGGTACGGCGCGACCGCACGTGGGGCGTACAGTTTCGGCCGGAGAAAAGCGGCGCTGCCGGCCTGCAGCTGATCCGGAATTTCCTGAAGAACGCGGCTGAATAAACGGATCTTCCGGTTTGCCAATGGTTTCCACGCGCGGCCGGAGATTTGCGCCAGCCACGGGCCACAGATGGCACGAATCGACATCGACTGGCCCTTCGTGCCTCGAGGAGAACCGGTTTGATGCTGCGCAAACGAATCATTGTCTGCCTCGACGTGCAGGACGGCCGTGCGGTCACAGGCACGAGATCGGAACCTGCCCGCGACCTCGGCGATCCGGTCGAACTGGCGCAGCGCTACGAGGCCGAAGGCGCGGATGAGATCGTTTTTCTCGACGTCTCGGCATCCGCGGAAGGGCGGCGCACGCTGCTCGATGTCGTGAGTCGCACGGCGCAGTCGCTGTTCATCCCGCTCACGGTCGGCGGCGGCATCAATGAAGTCGCGGACGTCGCGCTCGCATTGCGGGCCGGCGCCGACAAGGTCAGCATCAACACGGCCGGGGTGAAGCGGCCGGAGCTGATCGGTGAAGCCAGCGTACGATTCGGCAAGCAGTCCGTGGTGGCGAGCATCGATGCGCGGCTGGAGAAGCGCCAGATCGAGCTGGTCGCGCACACGGAGGGCACCACCGCTCCGCCGGCGCTGGGGGCGGCCATGGGCGCGGGCAGCGCGACCTCTCCGCACGGACCGGCTGGCAATCCGGCCTCGACCGGTACCTGGTTCCGCGTGTTCACGCATGGTGGCCGCACGGCGACCGAGCTGGACGCGATTACATGGGCGAAACAGTGTGCGAACATGGGCGCTGGCGAGATCCTGGTCACGAGCATCGACCAGGGCGGCCGCCGCGCAGGCTATGATCTCGAGCTGACCGCGCGTATTGTGGAAGCGGTCAACGTGCCGGTGATCGCAAGTGGCGGCGCCGGCACGCCCGAGCACATACGCGATGTCTTTTTGCTGGCCGGTGCGGACGCCGCACTCGCAGCCGCCATTTTTCACGAAGGTGTGAGCACCGTGCAGGCAGTCAAACACATGCTTGCCGAGGCCGGCATCCCGGTCCGGCCGATCGAAACTCCAGCCCCGAGCCGATAAATTCTGGAGCCGTTCAAAAATCTTCTCGACTTCGCCGTTGAAGTCGCCTGGCGCGCCGGGCGCGCCGCTCTCGCGCACTATCAGACCGGCATTGCCGCCGAAACCAAGCCCGACGATTCACCGGTCACGCTCGCCGATCGCAACGCCGAGCAGATCGCGCGCGAGCTGATCGCTACGCGCTTCCCGCACGACGGCATCATCGGCGAGGAGTTCGGCGCCACGCGGCCGGAGGCGGGGCGTCGCTGGATTCTCGACCCGATCGACGGCACGCGCACGTTCGTGCGCGGCGTCCCGCTGTTCGGTTGCCTGCTGGCGCTGGAGGAAGCGGGTGAGCCCGTGATCGGCGTGATGTACTTCCCGGCGCTCGAGGAGACGGTGTACGCCGCGCGCGGCGCGGGCTGCTGGTGGAACGGGCGACGCGCGCTGGTCTCGGACGAGACGAAGCTGGATCGTGCGCTGGTGCTGACCACCGACGTCGAAAACATTGAACGGGAGCATCTGGGCGCCGGCTGGAACCGGGTGCGCAGCCGGGCCGGGCTGGTGCGCACGTGGGGCGACTGCTACGGCCACGCGCTGGTCGCGACCGGGCGGGCCGAGGCGATGTTCGATCCCTTGATGTCGGTATGGGATGCGGCGGCGCTCCGACCTATTATCGAAGAGGCGGGCGGCGTCTTCACCGACTGGCGGGGCGTGGCCACGCACAGCGGCGGCAGCGCGATCTCCACCAATACCGCGCTCGCGCGCGAGATACGCACGTTAATAGGTGCGGGGACAGGCCTTCACTTTCCATCCGAGCGCGGGCAAGCCTGAGCAAATGCTCGGGAAAGTGAAGGCCTGCCCCGCTCCTTTGAACGGTGCGCCATGAACATCGAAACAGCGGAGCAGCTGTCGACCATCGACTTCCAGAAAAGCGGTGGCGTGCTTCCGGTCGTCGTGCAGAACGGAACCACGGGTGAGGTGTTGATGCTCGGCTACGCGAATGAAGAGGCGGTGCGCCGCTCGTTGGAAACGGGCGACCTCTGGCTCTATTCACGCACGCGCAACGCGTTGTGGAACGAAGCCGAAACCAGCGGCAATCAGCAGCGCGTGCTGTCCATCTCGGTGGACTGCGATGGCTCTGCGTTGCTGGTGCGCGTGGACCCGCGCGGTCCGGTGTGTCACACCGGCGCGCGCTCCTGCTTCAACGATCCGCCCACCCTGGTCGCGCTGGCGGATGTCATCACGCTTCGCACCCGCGAGTTGAGCGAGAACAGCTACACCGTTCGTCTGCTGAACGACGCGAACCTGCGCTTGAAGAAACTGGGCGAAGAAGCGGTCGAGCTGGCGGTCGCGTGCAACCAGGGCGACCGCGACAAGGCTACCGACGAAGCGGCCGACCTGCTCTACCACATGCTGGTCGCCTGCAAGGCGGTCGGTACCAACATCGAAGACATTCTCTCGCGGGTCGACGCGCGCCGGAAGTAGCGAAGGGGTGTAGGGGCGTATGGGTGTAGGGGCTCACTCAACGGTTGCGGCGGCGGTCCTCGAAGATGCGGTCGTGGCGGCGTTGAATGAAGAGCCGGTAGACGAGCAGCAGCAGCAGGCTGCCCAGAATGGCGACGCCGAGCGAGCGCAGGTTGAAGCCGGCGACGACAGTCACCCCGAACAGCCACTTGCCGAGCAAGCCGCCGACCAGCGCGCCGACAATGCCGAGCGCGCTCGTGACCAGGCAGCCGCCCGGGTCTTTCCCCGGCATGATGAATTTCGCGATCCCGCCGGCCAGCAGGCCGAACAGGATCTGCGCGATAATGGTCCGCACCTAGACGCGGAAACCCGAAACGAGATCCCTGAGCCGCTCCGCGACGTGTAACAGCTCGACGCTGGCCGCGCTCATCTGCTCGGTCGCGGCGGACTGCTCTTCGGCGGCTGCGCTGACCTCCTGCGCGCTGGCCGCGTGTGACTCGGCGGTCGCGTTGACTGCGTGTACGGCTTCCTCGACCGACAGCACCGCGCGCTGGTTGTCGTCGGCGGCGGCCGCCATGACGGCTGCCGCTTCACGCACTTCGCGCACGGCTTCGAGAATGTCTTCGAACGCCTGTTCCGCGCCTTTCGATGCTTCCTCGACGCCGCCCACCTTGGATGCGCCGACTTCCATGGTGCCGACCACGCTTTCGATCTGACCGCGAATCTGGCGCACCGTGCTCGCGACTTCGTCCGCCGCGCGCGCGCTGCCATCGGCGAGCTTGCGAACTTCCTCGGCAACCACTGCGAAGCCACGGCCGTGCTCGCCCGCGCGGGCCGCTTCGATGGCGGCGTTCAGCGCGAGCAGGTTGGTCTGGCGGGCGAGGCCCTGAATCGTTTCGACGAAAGCGGTGATCTTCTCGCTTGCGCGCTCGAGCTCGGTGACTTCCACGCGTGACGACTGCACGACCTCACGCACCTCGAGCAGCATCTTGAGGGCGCGGCCGACATCGATGCGCTTGGTTTCGGCGAGGTCGCGGATCTGCTCGCTCAAGTCGCGCACCCGGTCGGTGGACGAATCGATCTCGTCGGCGCGCTTGCGAATGTCCTGCAGCGCCTCGTTGACGGTGCGCAGCCCCGCGGCCTGCTGCTCCGCGCCGGACGAGATGCCGACCATCGCGGTCGAAACCTGACCGCTCGAGGCGGCGACCTCCTCCGAGATGCTCGACAGGTCGGACGCAGATGCGCCCACCTTCTGAGCGGTCGTGACGGTCTCGCCGACCACGTTGCGGAAGCGTTCCGCCATCGAGGTGAAGGCGCCGGCCAGCACGCGGAACTCCTCCGGCATGCGCCCGTTCACCGACACGCTCAAGTCGCCTTCACCGAATTTGTTGGCGGCGGAGACCAGGCGGTTGAGCGGCGCGTCGATCGCCTTGAGGGTCGACCAGACCAGGAAACCGAGCAGCAGCGTCATGAACACGAGCACGTAGCGCATCAGCTCGAGCCGCTCCGTGACCTGAATCTGCAGATCGCCGGACCTGGTGGTCGCCCTGCTGACCTGGCCGGTGTTGAGCGCGCGGATGAGCGCGCGCAGCTCGTTCACGGCGGGGGAAAGCGCTTCGATGCGGTCGATGGCGACGGCCTGCCGGCCGGCCAGATAGTCCTGGTGCGCGGCGCGGTAGCCGTTTTCGATGCGCGAGTGCAGATCGCGAACGCGCTCGAGCTGGTCGCGCGCGCTCACCTCGAGGTCCATCGCGTTGTACTGCTGCCACAGGTCGGTGACCGCATCGTGCAGGCTGTCGAACGATTCCTCGGTCGCCTGCGACCGGCTGACCAGATAATGCTCGCCGGTCGCGATCTGATCGAGAATGGCGGCCTCGAGCCTCATCGCGATGTCGGTGCTGCGATACACCAGATCATTGCGCGTGGTCACGGCGCTGCTGAACTCGGACAGCGAACGGTAGCCGATGAGAAAGATCGCGACCGTGCCGAGCAGCGCCATGATGAAGGCCGCGAGCAGCCGGCCCTGGATACGGTCTAAGTAGGCTCGAAGTTGTCCCATCACCGGAACCTGCTGAATTGTAGAGCGGGGAAATCTCACTCAAAATATCCGCAAACCAGTGGTCAGTCAACGAGTTCGGGCGCATATTGGACACATGTCCGAACCGACCCGGCCGCTTCCGGCTGCCGCGGCGCTGAAGGCGCAGCGGGACCGCACGATTACCGCTCTGTGCGATCATTTCGCGCAGGATCGCCTCACCATCGAAGAATTCGAGCAACGGCTCGACGTCGCCAATCGGGCGCTCACCGTCCCCGAGCTGAGCGCGCTGCTCGCGGACCTGCCGGTGCAACAAACTGAAACAGTTGTAACGGCACCGGCGCCGGCACCGGTGCCAAGTGCCCACATTCGTGAGCACCAGGTGATCGCGGCGGTCCTGGGTGGCGCCGAGCGGCGCGGGCACTGGCTGCCTGCGCAGCGCACGCTGGTGGTCTCGGCGATGGGCGGGGCGGTGCTCGATTTTCGGGACGCGCAGCTGCCGGCAGGCGAGACCGAGCTCACGGTCATCTGCATCATGGGCGGCGCGGAAATCATCGTGCCGCCGGGATTGAACGTCGATTCGGGCGGCATCGCCATCATGGGCGGCTTCGCGCACGCGAATCCGCTGCCGGCCACGCAGACGGCCGGCGCACCGCTGCTGCGCATCAACGGCTTCGCGCTGATGGGCGGCGTGGACGTCTATGTCCGGCTGCCGGGCGAGAGCGCGCGCGACGCGCGGCACCGGGAGCGCGACGAGCGGCGTCGTCTGCGGAGCGAACGGCGGCGCCGCTAACCACGCATGTCGGTCCCGCACGAAGAAGAAGCCTTCGGCAAAGCCTACGATGCACGGTTGATGCGCCGGCTGCTGCAGTACCTGCGGCCGTACCGCCTGCGCGTACTCGCCGCCATCGTGGTGCTGCTGCTCGCGGCCGGCATCGAGATCGTCGGCGGCCTGCTGACGCGTCACGCCATCGACGTCGCGATTCCCGCGCGCGACACCACGCTCCTCCTCCAGCTCGGCAGCGCGTATTTCGCCGCCATGCTGCTCGGCTTCGTGCTCGAGTACAATCAGACCCTGCTGACGCGGCGCCTGGGCCAGAGCGTGATGTACGACATGCGCCGCCAGCTCTTCCGGCACCTGCAGCGTCTCGGTCTCAGATTCTACGACCGCAATCCGGTCGGCCGGCTGATCACGCGCGTCACCAACGATGTCGAAGTGCTGAACGAGCTGTTCAGCAGCGGTCTGGTCACCGTGTTCGGCGACGTGTTCACGCTGATCGTGATCGCGGCCGTCATGCTGGTCATCGACTGGCGGCTCGCGCTGGTCACCTTCGCGGTCATGCCGGCCGTGTTCGGCACAGCCGCGCTCTTTCGCACGCGCATCCGCGCTGCGTATCGCGACATTCGCGTCCGGCTCGCGCGCATCAACGCATTTCTGCAGGAGCGCATCTCCGGCATCTCCGTCATCCAGCTCTTCGGCCGCGAGCGCGACACCGCGCAGCGCTTCCGCGCGATCACGGCGGATCATCTGCAGGCGCATCTACGCTCGGTCACCTACTACGCGCTGTTCTTTCCGGTGATCGAATTGCTCACCTCGGTCTCGGTCGCGGCAGCCATTCTCTATGGCGGCGGCCGGGTGCTGGAGGATGCGACGACGCTCGGCACGCTCACCGCGTTCCTGCTGTGGGCGCGGCGCTTCTTCCGCCCCATCCAGGACCTCTCCGAAAAGTACAACATGCTGCAGGACGCAATGGCGTCATCCGAACGGATTTTCAGGCTGCTCGATACGCCGGGCGTCGAGAGCATGGGAGGATGGGAGGATGGGAGGATGGGTGCTGCACGCGGCGAGATCGAATTCCGGGATGTGTGGTTCGCGTACGAGGGGGATGGCGAAAGTTACGAGTGGGTACTGCGTGGGGTCAGCTTTAAGGCCGCGCCCGGCGAGCGCGTCGCGATCGTCGGCCACACCGGCGCGGGCAAGACCACCATCATCGGCCTGCTGATGCGCTTCTACGAGGCGCAGCGCGGTGAAATCCGGTTCGACGGTATCGACGTACGCGAGATTCCGGTGCACGAGCTGCGTTCGCGCATCGCGCTCGTGCTCCAGGACGTGTTCATCTTCAGTGAGAGCGTGGCATTCAACATCCGGCTCGGCCGCGCCGACATCTCGCACGAGGGCGTGCGCAAGGCGGCGGAACGGGTGGGTGCGCACACCTTCATTGAGCGCCTGCCGCAGCAATACGAAGCGCCGCTCGGCGAGCGCGGCCTGTCGCTCTCGGCCGGCGAGCGCCAGCTGCTGTCCTTTGCGCGCGCGCTCGCCTACGATCCGCTGGTTCTGGTCCTGGATGAGGCGACCAGCTCGGTCGACTCCGCGCTCGAGGAGCAGATCGAGCACGCGGTCGAGACGCTGATGCGCGGCCGCACCTCGATCGTCATCGCGCACCGCCTGTCGACGGTCCAGCACGCGACGCGAATCCTGGTACTGCATCACGGTGAGATCGTGGAATCGGGAA
>JBQTJO010000277.1:0-2791 GCA_052387015.1 Gemmatimonadota bacterium | reverse complement strand
CGGCCGAGCTGGCGTTCCGGATCTCGAAGCGGCTGCATCGGGTGGAGCCGTCCGAGGGCGCCGCGGCCCTGGAGGCCGGGCTCGCCAAAGACGCGGGACTCGAGCTCGGCGATGCGAAGGGCCGCGCCCTGCTGTCCGCGCTGCGCGCGCTGGATGACGTGCCGCGTTTGCGGTCGACGCATCCGGGCGGCTACGTGCTCTCGTGCGAGCCGCTAGGTGATTATCTGCCGATCGAGCACACCACGATGGGGCGAACCATCATCCAGTTCGACAAGGACGATCTGGATGCGGCGGGCGTGCCGAAGTTCGATTTTCTCGGGCTGGGCGGACTCTCGGCCGTGCACCTCGCGTTCGATGCGATCGAGCAGCGCACGGGTCGGAAGCTGGAGATGTATCGCCTGCCGCTGGACGACCGCAGCACGTACGAGCTGATCGCGCGCGGCGACACGGTCGGCACGTTCCAGATCGAGAGCCGCGCGCAGATCCAGTCGATTCTGCACACCCGGCCCGAGCGCCTGTACGACATCGTGGTGCAGGTCGCGCTGATTCGCCCGGGTCCGATCCAGGCGAAGTTCGTGCACCCCTACACGGAACGGCGGCGCGGCCGCATGCCGGTGCAGTACGCGCACCCGCTGCTCGAGCCGATCCTGCGGCGCACGTACGGCGTGCCGATTTTCCAGGAGCAGGCGATGGCGATCGCCATGGCGCTGGGCGGCTTCAGCGCGGCGCAGGCGGATGAGCTGCGGCGCGCGATGGGACATTATCGCAAAGTCGCACGCCTCGAGGCCGCACTCGAGAAGCTGAAGGCTGCGTGCGTCGCGCGCGGCGTCGAGCCGGCCATCGCCGCGCAGGTGGTGGACGATCTGCACTCGTTCGCGAATTACGGCTTTCCCGAATCGCACGCGTGGAGCTTCGCGCTGATCGCGTACGCGACCGCGTATCTGAAGGCGAATTATCCGACCGAGTTCTTTCTCGGCATGCTGAACGCGTGGCCGATGGGATTCTATCCGCCCGCGACTCTGGTGCACGACGCCATGCGGCACGGCGTCGTCGTACTCGGACCGTGCATGCGAGATGGCGGCTGGGACTGCGATATGGTGAGCGTAGGGGCGGAAGGGAGCAGGGGCGGAGGGGTGACCGTATCGGAAACCGCCGCTCCGCCCCTACGCTCCTACTCCCCTACTCCGATGCTCCGCATCGGTTGGCGGCACATACGAGGGCTCGGCGCAAAGACGCGCGAGCAGCTCCAGCGCGCGCGTGAGAAGGGCGCGTTCACGTCCATTGCCGATTGCGTCCGAAGAGCGAAGCTGACGCGCGCGGATGCGATTCACAGCGCGCGCGCCGGCGCGTTCGATGCGTTCGAGCCCGGCCGCCGCAAGGCCGCATGGGAAGCACTGCGCGCGGCCGGCGATCTGCTGCCGCTCGCACCCGCGCACAAGCTGCCCTTCGATCCGCACGAGCTGGCAGGCGAAGAGCTGATCTTCCTGGATTATCTCGCTACCGGCATCAGTGTGAACGGCCATCCCATGCAGTATATGCGGGAGCGGCTGAACGGCGCGGGTGTGACGGCCAGCCGGGACCTGGAGCGGATGCACGGCGGCGAGCGCATCGTGGTCGCGGGGCTGGTAGTCGCGCGACAGCATCCGGAGACCGCGAAAGGCACGGTCTTTCTTTTGCTGGAGGACGAGTTCGGCTACATCAACGTCATCGTGTCGAAGCAGCTGTACGAGCAGTATCGTGAGGTGGTTCGCTTCGCGCCGTTCATGGTGATCGAAGGCAGGTTCGAGCGCGAAGATCGGGTCATGAACGTGATCGGAAGACGCTTCCGGGAGCTGAAGACGCGGGAGATTGCGGCGCAATCCAGAGACTTTCACTGATGATAACACAATGAACATGCGTCGGATTCTACTCGCCTTCGTCGCCGGCTTTCTCGCGACCCTGATCTTCCATCAGGGCGGCCTCGCGCTCTTGAACGCGACCGGCCTGACCGACCGCGCACCCTTCGGCATGGCGCCGGCCGAACCGTTCGGCGTGCCGCAGACTCTCTCGCTCGCCTTCTGGGGCGGCCTCTGGGGCATCGTGCTGGCGCTGGTCATGGGTGCGAAGGTGCGCTATGGGCGCGCCATGCTCTTCGGCGCGCTCGCACCCAGCGCGGTCGCGCTCTTCGTGGTGGCGCCGCTCAAGGGCATGCCCGTCGCGGGCGGCTGGGATCCGCAGGTGATCGTGGGCGCCCTGATTCTGAACGGCCTGTGGGGTCTCGGCACGGCCGTGTTTCTGCGCCTGTTCCGGTAGGTCTGGCTTTCGGCTTCTGTTCGGGCTAGATTACTCCTCGGATTGCCACCGGCCGCGCTGGCCGGCGAGATCACCTTTCTCGCGCTGCTCGTCCTTGTCCTCGTCCTTGTCATGAATCAGGCGAGGCCGCTTGGCGCCGGGATCGCCGTCCGCCTGCCGGTTCGGTGATTCATGGGGCGCAAAGGTGATCTCGCGCTCGCGCTTGGTGGGCCGGCGACCCATTTCCTTGTGATCAGGCATAACACCCCAATTGAAGCTCTGACTGTCTAATCGGAGTCGCAAACCGCAGGCCGAATGGAAGCGCCGAACCTGATTACGATTCGCGGCCGCGGCGCGGCCGAAAATCCGCCCAATCGCTTCGAGCCGATCGAGTACGTGCCCGACATGGACGCGTACGATCCGGACGAGGAAGCGCCGCCGCGCACCATGCTGTTTCGCGACACGACGCGGAAGCTCATCGCGAAGAACGACAGCCCGGACGTCGGCTTCACGTACAGCA
>JBQTJO010000276.1:0-12758 GCA_052387015.1 Gemmatimonadota bacterium | reverse complement strand
GAACAATCCGAGCTGCTCGACGCCGCGCTGATCCGTAAAACCCGCCAGCGAAACGCCCAGCAGACGCACGCCGCCACGCCGCGCTTTCCTCAGCTTGAGCAGCAGCTCGCGCGCAACGTCGTAGATGGCGCGGTCGCTTTCCACTGCGGCAGCGAGCGTGTGGCGGGCTTGCCGGGTCGTGAAATCCGCAGCGCGCACCTTGACCGCAACCGTGCGCGCCCGCAGCTGCCGCGCGCGCAGCTCGTGCGCCGCCTCGGCCGACAGACGCGCCAGCTCGCTCAGCAGGAGATCATCAGCCGTGAGGTCGCGCGCGAACGTCTCATCCCGGCTGATGGATTTCGCCATCGTGCGGGGCTCGACCGCGCCATCATCGATGCCGCGGATGCGTTGGTAGAGCCAGCGCCCGGTCGCCTCACCGAACCACGCGTCGAGCGCTTTCTCCTCGAAGGCGAGCAGGTCGGACACGCGCACCAGCCCGTACGCACGCAGCCGTTGCTGGAATTTCGGGCCAATGCCCGGGATCGCCGCCAGCTCGAGGTCGTGCATGAACGCGCTCTCCTCGCCCGCCGTGACCACGTGGACACCGGCCGGTTTTGCTTTCCTGGCCGCCAGCTTCGCGACAATGCGCGTGCCCCCGCCCCCGATCGAAATCGAGATCTGCGTCTCGGTGAGAACTCGCTCGCGAATCCGTTGCGCGATGATCCGGAGGTCATCGGTGCGATGCAGCGCTTCCGTGCCGGTGAGGTCGAGGTAGAATTCGTCGACCGAGGCAGCTTCCACCAGCGGCGTGTACTGCAGCAGAACCTCGCGAATCTCACGATGTTTGCGCGAGCACGCCTCCCGCGGCACGCCCACCAGGACCGCGCGCGGACAGAGCCGCAGGGCGCGCACCGTCGGCATGCCGGAACGGACACCGAACTGCCGGCAGGCATACGCCGCCGACGTTACCACGCCGCGGTGATCAGGGCTGCCACCCACAATCAGCAGCTCTTCCTTTCCCACGCCTTCCGGGTCCTCCAGCTTCGCGACCTGCACGAAATACGCATCGCAGTCGGCCAGCAGAATCTTGCGGCTCATGGCATGCAAACATACCGAAAGCGAAGGACCCGGAAACCCGCTTTGACGCGGGCTCCGGGTCCCGGGGGTGGCCTGAGCTGCTCACTCAGACCAGGGGTTCTCCGAGTCCGACTCGTCCGTCGTGCTGCGCTTACGGCCGCTTCGCTCGGGCGGCCGCCGTGACGGCTGCTCGTCGATACCTTCGTCACCCGCCAGCTTGTCGCCGTGCGCACCGCCCGCACTCATCGAACGATCCGTGCGCTCGACGTTGGTCCGCCGCATCGCGCCCTCTTCCCCCTCCACCTGCTCGCCCAGGCGGGCGCGCTCGCGTTCGCGTTTCCCTCTGCCCATGACTCCTCCTAGTCGTTGTCACTGAACGCTTTACAAAGGCAAGCCGCGTGCCTGGAATGCCTATTTTCTGCATCAAAAATTGCCGGGCTTGCCCTTTGCACCGGCTTGCTTCGAACCGTTCAGCTGCATGGACCAGATGGCCACCAAGAGCTCCGTAAAGAAGCGACTGGCGACATACCGGAAGAAGCGTGACTTCGAGGTCACCGGCGAGCCGGCCGGCGGCGCGGTCAAGCGCGTGCGCACATCGAAACTCCAGTTCGTGATCCAGAAGCATGCGGCGACGAATCTGCATTTCGACCTGCGACTCGAGCTCGACGGCGTAATGAAGAGCTGGGCCGTGCCGAAGGGCCCCAGTCTCGACCCTTCGATCAAGCGCCTCGCCATGGAGGTGGAGGATCATCCCATGGAGTACAACAGCTTCGAGGGCGTGATTCCGAAAGGCGAGTACGGCGGCGGTACGGTCATGATCTGGGACCAGGGCACCTACAGCGCGGACAAACCGAAGAAGGGCAGTCACGAAGCAGCCATCCGCGAGGGCTACAGCAGGGGCAAGATCGACTTCACCTTTCACGGTGAGCGCGTCCAGGGCTCCTTCGCGCTGATCCGAACGCAGCGCGGCGCGAAGCCGCAATGGCTGCTGATCAAGCATCGGGACGAACACGCGGCGCCCGGCTCGGACGTCGTCGCAGAAAACATGACTTCGGTCGTCAGTGGGCAAACCATGCCGGAGATTGCCGGCGAGCGCTCGAGGGTCTGGCACTCCGACCGGGAGCCGCGCGCGCGTGCGAAGCCACGCAGGCGCACCGGCGTGACCGCCACCAGCATTCTTCCCATGCTCGCGACACCGGCGGAGGAGATGCCCGAAGGAGACTGGACATATGAGCCGAAGTTCGACGGCATCCGCGTGCTCGCGTACGTCACACCCGGCGCGGTGAGGCTGATCACGCGCAACGCAAAGGACAAGACGGCGCAGTTCCCCGAGATCGTGACGGAGCTGAAGCAGCTGACCGCGCGCAACCGGAAGCCGCTGGTTCTGGATGGCGAGATCGTGGCGCTGATCGAAGGCGAGGCGGCTCGCTTTCAGTATCTGCAGGGGCGCATGCACCTGGAGAATGCACGCAGCATCGCGCGCCTTTCGAAAGATCGCCCGGCAGTATTCGTCGCCTTCGATCTCCTGCTCGAGGGCGATGAGGCGCTGCTCGAGCAGCCGTGGCACGCCAGGCGCAAACGGCTGGAGAAGCGACTCGGCAAGCGGAAACGCAAACACATCTGGCTCGCCGACAGCACGCCCGGTGGCGAGGCCATGCTGCAAAGGGCAGCGTCACAGGGCTGGGAAGGTGTGATCGCGAAGCAAATGAATGCGCCATACACGCCGGGCAAGCGCACCCGGACGTGGCTCAAGCTCAAGCTCGAGAACCGGCAGGAGTTCGTGGTCGGCGGCTACACCGAACCGCGCAAATCGCGCAAGCACATCGGCGCTCTGCTGCTCGGCTACTACGACGATGGCAAGCTGGTCTACGTGGGCCACACGGGCGGCGGCTTCAGCGAGAAGGCGCTCCAGAACGTGTATGATCTGCTTGCCCCGCTCGAAGGCAAGTCATCGCCGTTCACGACCACGCCGAGAACCAACGAGAAGGCGCATTGGGTCAAGCCGCAGGTCGTAGTCGAGGTTCGTTACAACGAGCTGACCAATGAAGGCAAGCTGCGCCAGCCTGTCTTCCTGGGTGTGCGCGAGGACAAGGATGCGAAGGATGTTCATCTGGAGCGACCCCGGTAGACCGAGCGCTCCGAGGCGCTAGCGGATCAGTGCCGCGGTCGCGAGCACCAGGATCGCCAGACCCGCGGCGGTTTTCGTGACGGCAGCAAGCGCGCGGCCGAACACCGCGCCCCAGCCTACGCGATGCGCTGCACGCAGCTCTCTGGTTTCGACGAGCGTGACGGCCGCCGCGCCCACGAACGAACCCGCCAGTCCCGCCAGAATGGAGCCGACCACCGGTACCGGCACGCCCACCACAACGCCGATCAGACCGCCCGCGAGCGCGCCCCAGAACGCCTTCCTCGATCCGCCGTATTGACGGGTGAGACGCTTCACGAGCAGGAACTCGATCAGCTCGGCCAGCAGGGCGATCGACGTCGTGAGGATGATGATCGTGACGCCGATCTCGTGCATCAACGCGCCGACCGCCACCACGCCAATCATGATCCAGAGACCGGGCAGCCCGAGCGGTATGCTGAACAGCGCCACGATCATGATGAAGACGAGCAGCCAGATCATCGGGCCGTGCGTGGCTGCATGAGGTGCATCTCGGGCTCGCCGGTGATCAGGCGGATGCCGCGCCGGTAGCCGATGTAGGCCCACGCCCACTGGATCATGACCACGATCCGGTTCTTGAAGCCGATCAGGTACATGATATGAACGAACACCCAGATCAGCCACGCGGAGAGGCCGGCGAACCTCATCCCGTGTATGTCTGCAACCGCGGCCGCGCGGCCGATGGTCGCGAGGGTCCCTTTGTCGCGATAGTGGAAGGCATGGCGCGACCGCGCCTCGAGATCATTGCGAATCATGCGCGCCGCGTACTTGCCCATCTGCATCGCGGTCTGACACACGCCGGGCAGCAGCCGGTCACCTTGCTCGAGATGCGCCAGATCGCCGATTACGAAGACTTCCGGATGCTCCGGCACCGTGCAGTCGGGATTCACGAAGACGCGGCCGGCCGCGTCGGTCGGCGCGCCCAGCTTCGCACCGAGCGGTGATGCGGCCACGCCCGCGGCCCAGTAGACGTTGCCGGCCGCAATCCGTTCGGCGCCGATCCAGACCGCGTTCTCCTCGATTTTCGTGACCAGCGCGTTGACGCGGACTTCGGCGCCCAGCTTCTCGAGCTGGCGCTGCGCCTTCGCCGACAGCGTCTCCGGATACGCCGGCAGCACGCGCGGCCCGCCCTCGAGCAGAAGAATGCGCGCGCTTGCCGTGTTGATGGCGCGAAAATCTTCCGGGATCACTTTGCGCGCGATTTCGGCCATCGCGCCGGCCAGCTCGACGCCGGTCGGACCGCCGCCCACGATCACGAACGTCAGCTGCCGACGTCGCGCCTCTTCATTCGCTTCCCGTTCCGCCTCCTCGAACGAGAGCAGAAACCGGCGGCGGATCTCGGTTGCGTCATCGATTGTCTTGAGGCCAGGCGCACGCTGTGCCCACTCCGGATGGCCGAAGTACGCGTGGGTCGCGCCGGTCGCGAGCACGAGGTAGTCGTAATCCGCCGTCGCATCCTCGAGTATGGCTCTGCGATTTGCGACGTCGATATCGACCACCTCCGCCATCCATACTTCCGTATTCTGCTGATGGCGCAGCACGCCGCGAATGGGCGCGGCAATGTCGGCCGGCGAGAGCGAAGCGGTCGCGATCTGGTAGAGCAGCGGCTGAAAAAGATGAAAGTTGCGCCGGTCGATCACGGTGATTCTGACCGGCGCTTTCCTGAGCGCCCTGGCGCAGTACAGGCCGCCGAAGCCACCACCGATTATGACAACGTGCGGAGTTCTCATGGCGCGTGAGATTACCACGCGCGCCGCACCTTTCACCAGTCCGGCGAGCCGTTACGGCCGCGCGACCGTGTCGGGATCGCCGTCCGAGACGTAGCGCGTCCGGCTGCGGTCGAGCCGGTCGATCGCCTGTTCCATTCCCGTGAGATGGACCTGAACACGCGGCAGGCTCAACGGATCGAACGCAGGATCGTGCGGGCTGCGCGCCGGCCCGCCTGAGACCTCGAGCACCGCATCGTGGTGGTACGTGACCGTCTCTCCGCTCTTCGGATCGGTCCACGAGCCTTGCGCAGCCAGGGCCCGGTTCTGCGGCCAGAGGCCCAGCGGCAGCGCCAGCGTGCGGATCCGGTAGCCGGGCACGGCCGAGTCGACCGCAAGCTGCAGCCGCGCGATCTGCTCCTGCACGAATGCGTCCGGATACTTCGAGAGCTGGGCGTGCCAGAGCGTGTGGTTGCACAGCTCGAAGCCCTGGTCGGCCAGGAACTTCACCTTGCGGTGCCGCCACTCGGTCTTCTGCCCTTCAATGCCCTTATCGCCGAAAAACGAGCGCCCCGCTTCCGCACCCGACAGCAGACAGAACACCGCCTTGCTGCGCCAGTCGGGATGCTTGCGGTTGAAGTCCAGCCAGATGCCGAGCGCGGACTTCGGATCGATTGCGAGCTCGCCGTTCTGCTCGATGTAGCGGAACTGGCTCGGTGACGCGTCGTCGAATACGACGACGACCGGCGAGTGACCGCGCGGCAGATCGATTTTCCGGGCGAGCAGCTCCGCCATGGTTACCGGGCGAAAGCCGCGCGCGTACAGCCACTCGAGATCGCGCCGGAACTGCTCGCGCTCGCGCATCCAGCGCGCGGTCGAATCGCCGATCAGGTGGTATTCGAGAATCGGAATGCGGCCCAGCTCGTTCGGCGCGAGCGTGTCGCCTTCGGCCGAGACCGCGACCGGCGTGTTCACGGGAGGGGCCTGCACCGACGCCGCCGGATCGGACGCCGGAGCCGGCGGCGCGTCGTCGTTGGCCGCATCGCCGCGGCATCCGACCATCAAAAGAATTGCGAGCAGCAGCCTCAACGGACCTCGGCGTCCCGGTTCACGCGCTTCTCCGCGATGCGCGTCAGCAGCTTGTCCGTGTTGCCTTCCTCATCGAGCGTCTGCTGGAGCAGGCGCGCGTGCTCTGTCAGGCCGAGCTGATCCGCGTAGGTGCGCAGGGTGCCGTAAACGGCAATCTCGTAATGCTCGACGCGCTGCGCGGCCGAGATCATCGCGGCGTCGAGCACGTCCGGATCCGCGTCCTCGCGCAACATCTCCTCGCCTTCCCGGATCAGGCCTTCCATGCCCAGGCACTTCTTGCCGTCGCCCGGCAGTTTCAGATCATCGAAGATCACGTCCAGTCGCCTCACCTGCTCTTCGGTGACGGAGCGATGGTTTTCGAAGGCCGTGCGCAGCTCTTCGTGGCGCGCTCTGCCCGCCATTTTCGGCAGCGCACTGAGGATCTGCTTTTCCGCGTTGTAGATGTCCCTCAGCTCGTCCACGTACAGATTCATCAAGTGATCGAGTTCCATTTGCCCTCCGATCGTCAGTTGAGTGATCGGCTCGGGAACGTGCAATTCGAATGCCTTACGACAAAAAAAGCGGGCAGGCTGCCCGCTTTGGTTTTTCGATGCGCCACGCGCGTGACGTTCCGGCCTAATCCGCCTGCGAGCCGCGTGGCCGCGGGATCGCCAGCACCTGCCCTGGTTTGATGGTCGAGCCGCGCAGCCCGTTCGCGGCCTTCAAGGCCGAGACCGTGACGTCGTGCTTGCGCGCGATCGACCAGAGCGATTCGCCGGCCCTGACCTCGTGCGTTTCGGCCTTGTCCGACGACGGCAGCGGCACCACCGACGCATACTTCGGCTGCGAGGCCCCGGACGGCGTACGCCGGCCCAGATAGCTGGAATAGGCGCTCGGAAAAACCGCGACGTGGTAGTGCGCCGGATTGCGCTCCCGCGTCGCCTCCAGCACGCCCTTCCGTTCGAGACTGACCAGCGTGTTCTCCAGCCAGCGCCGGCACGAGCGCCGCTCGCTCACCCGGATGTCGATCGCCATGCCTGCCGGATGGACCGACAGGTCGGACGCATTCCACGGCTGCCGCGAGAGCGGGCGCGTCAGGCTCGTGACCACCAGCTTGTTGCCGCATGCATTCCTGTACTGCGAGGCCAGGCGCTCCGCGAATGTCTTTACCGCCGGCCGCGCGTACGGGAACGAGACGCCCGAGAGCTTGAGGGCTGAAGTGCCCTTGACCGGCACGAGGTAGCCATTGGCGACGAACCGCTTCACATCGCTGGTGGTCCGCAAAAACGTGTAGTCCTGGTAGTGCGCGACGCTGTTCTGCTTCCGCATGGCCGTGCGCGACCCTTTCAGCGCCGACTGCGCGTGCAGTCCGCCGTGCGCGAGCACAAAAACCCCTGCGAGGGCGATGACGATCTTCCGCATTGCTCCGAGAGCTCTTTTGTGTTTTCGAGGGGCCGCAATTGCTTACTTCCGGCCGTCTTCCTGAGTTCCGTCGGCGTGCGGTCGCGGGGAACGATCGCGGTCGCCGAAAGACGCGCTAACTCGCGCGTTGGATTATAGATAATCCCGTCCCGGCCCCTCGTAAAGACTTTTGCGCCGCCGCCGGTTATTTTTCTCGCCGAAATTCTAATGAATACCGGGACGTCGTTTTGAAGATAGAGCGCCTCACGTTCGCGCTGCGCGCTCTCCGCTTTCGCAACTTCCGCCTTTTTACGGCCGGCCAGACGGTCTCGCTGATCGGCAGCTGGATGCAGCAGGTCGCGATGGGCTGGCTGGTCTACCGGCTCACCGGCTCCGCGTTCCTGCTCGGCCTGGTCGCGTTCGGCGCCCAGGGCCCGTCCTTCATCCTCGCGCCCTTGGCCGGCGTGCTCGCCGACCGCCACAATCGCCGCCGCATCGTCATTGCCGCGCAAGCCGTGATGATGGGCCAGGCCACCGTACTGACCGTCCTCGTACTGACCGGATCCATCGCGTTCTGGCACGTGCTGCTCCTGAGCGCACTCTTCGGCTGCGCCAGCGCCTTCGACATTCCCGCGCGGCAGTCCTTTCTGCTCGAGATGATCGACAGCCGTGAGGACCTGCCCAACGCCATTGCCCTCAACTCATCGATCTTCAACGCCGCGCGCCTGGTCGGGCCCGCAGTGGCCGGCTTCATCATCGCGCGCTTCGGCGAGGGCACGGCGTTCCTCGCCAATGCGGTGAGTTACCTGGCGGTGATCGGCGCATTGCTCGCGATGCGCATCACGCCGCGCGCGATCAAACGGGGAAGCGCGAACCTCTTCTCCACTCTGCGCGAGGGCTTCAGCTACGCGTTCAACTTCTCGCCGATTCGCGACGTGCTCACGCTGGTAGCGGCCACGGCGCTGTTCGGTGTCCCGTTTACCGTGCTCATGCCGGTCTTCGCGGTGAACATCCTGAACGGCGATGCAAGGACGCTCGGCTTTCTGATGTCGGCCACCGGCTTCGGCGCCTTGAGCGGCGCGCTCTTTCTGGCGGCACGGCCTACGGTGCGGGGGCTGAGCAGGGTCATCACCGCCTCCGCGTCGCTGCTGGGATTGTCGCTCATCGGCTTCGCGTTCTCGCGCTCGCTGCCGTTCTCGCTCGTGCTGCTCGTGTTCGCCGGCTTCGGCATGATGGTGCAGATGGCCGCGAGCAACACCTTTCTCCAGACCGTCGTCGAGGACGACAAGCGCGGCCGCATCATGAGCCTGTACACAATGGCCTACATCGGCATGGCGCCCTTCGGCAGTCTGCTGGCCGGCGCCATTGCCGAGCGGATCGGCGCGCCCGTGACCATTGCGCTCGGCGGCGCGGTCTGCGTAGCCGGCGCCCTGCTGTTCGCGCGCCGGATACCGGTCTTCCGCGAGCTCGTCCGCCCCATCTACCGACAGCTCGGCATCATTCCCGAGGTCGCGTCGGGCATTCAAGCCGCGACTCAACTGACCAACCCACCCGAGGAACAGTAGCCACGGCGCTGCAGGCGCAATTAGATTTTCTCATCCCTTATGCACATGACCGGCGTCCTTCCGATCCAGCGCGAGCAGTGGGTCCTGCCGCTTCTGATAGCAGCCTCGGTCGCGGTGCTCGAGCTGCTGCGAAGCGTCGGTCATCCGCTGCCGGGCGGCGGTGCACTGGTTACGCTCGGCATCGTGTATACGGCGTACCGCGCCGGTGTTGTGCCCGCCCTGTTCGGCGCGGGCTTTCTGTCCCTGTTCGCGATCCAATCGGCGGAGTCCGGCTTTACCGTGCCTACCGTTGTGGTGGTGTTCGTGGTGCTGGGTGTGGCCGTGCTGGTCGGGTGGTTGAGCGGACGCCAGCGCGCCGCGCTGGCGGAGGCCGTCCATGCGCGCGAAGCCGCGCAGCGCAGCGAGGCGCGCTACCGCGAGCTGGTCGAGGGACTCGATGCGGTGGTCTGGGAAGCCGACGCGGACAATTTCCGGGTTCGCTTCGTCAGCAAGCGCGCGGAGTCGGTCTTCGGCTACAGTGTTTCGGAATGGGTCGGCTCCTCGCAGATCTGGCGACGCCTGATCCATCCCGAGGACTACGAGCACGCGCTCGCGCATTGCCGACTGGCGCTCCGTGAGGGGCGCGACCACGACATCGAGTACCGCTGCATCAGCAGACTCGGAGAAGTCCTCTACGTGCGCGATCTGGTGCAGCTCGACCACAGCGTCAGCCCGCCCGTCCTGCGCGGCCTCATCTTCGACGTCACCAGCGAACGACAGGCGCGCGCTGCGCTGCAGGATACCGAGCGCCGGCTGCGCGCGTTCATCAACAACGCGCCTGACGCACTACTCGTAAACGATCCGCGCGGCCGCATCGTCGAAGTGAACCGGCGTGCGTGCGACACGCTCGGCTACACCCGTGACGAGCTGCTGTCGATGCGCGTGCCCGACATCGATCTGCGCGTCACGGACGCGATTCTCGCCAACTGGGACATAAACCAGCTGGCGAGCGGACCCGTGACGGTGGAAGGCCTCTTTCGACGTAAGGACGCAACCACTTTTCCGGTCGAGGTCTGCATCTCGATGTGGGAAAGCGGCGAGCCACAGCTCTTCATTGCAGTGGCGCGCGACATTTCCCGCAAGAACCAGCTCGAGGCCCAACTCCGCCAGGCGCAGCGCATGGAAGCCGTCGGTCGGCTGGCCGGTGGCATCGCGCACGACTTCAACAACCTGCTGACCGCGATCAAGGGACACGCGGAGCTGCTTCAGAACGAGCTCGGTCCCGCCGCGGGGCCCGACATCGAGGAGATCGGCCAGGCGGCCGATCGCGCGGCAGCGCTGACCCGACAGCTGCTCGCATTCAGCCGCCAGCAGCTGCTGCAGATGCAGGTGCTCGATCTGAATGCCGTGGTTGGCGAGATGCAGAAGCTGCTCGTCCGTCTCATCGGCGAGAACATCACGCTGGTCACCGGCCTGGACAGCGGCGTACCGCCAATCGAAGCCGATCGCACGCAGCTCGAGCAGGTCCTGATGAACCTGGTGCTGAACGCCCGCGATGCGATGCCCAATGGCGGGACCATGCAGATCCGCACCGCGACCGCGGTTCGCACCGAGGTCGACGCCGACCGCTTCGTCTTTGTGCGTCCCGGCAGATACGTCATGCTTTCGGTCAGCGATGAAGGCAGCGGCATGGACGAGGCGACCGTCGCCCGCATTTTCGACCCGTTCTTCTCGACCAAAGAGCAGGGCAAGGGCAGCGGCCTCGGCCTGGCGACCGCATACGGCATCGTGAAACAGCTGGGCGGTTACATCTGGTGCGACAGCGCGCCCGGCAGAGGCACGACGTTCCGCGTCTACCTGCCACCCGCGGCTTCGAAGCTCCTGACGGCCGCGCCGGACAGCCAGGCGCCGCGTGCAAGCGTCAGCCAGGGTGACGAGACCATTCTGGTCGTGGAGGACGAGCCGGCCGTTCGCTCGCTCGTACGGCGCGTGCTCCAGAAGAACGGCTACCGTGTCCTCGATGCAGCGAACGGCATGGAGGCGTTGCGGCTGGTGGAAAGCTTCGACCAGCCGATCCATCTTCTGCTCACCGATGTCGTCATGCCGGAGATGGGCGGGCGCGATCTCGCCGATCGTCTCGGCCCGCGACGTCCGGAAATGAAGATTCTCTACATGTCCGGGTATGCCGAAGACGCCATCGTCGTAAATTACGTGTTACAGCCGGGCTTCGCATTTCTACCGAAGCCTTTTGCACCGGACGCGCTCGCCGCCAAGGTGCGCGAAGCCCTCGAGTCCTGATCGGAGAGTTACCATGACCCGCTCGCTAATGGCAGCGGCCTTTGCCGCGCTGCTTCTGACCCCCGCCACCGGTTTTTCGCAAAAGGAGCCGGAGCGCACGAAAGAGATCAAGGACGCCGAGAAATTCATGGCCAGCGCCATGGTTTCATCCGATACGGCGGACCGCAAATCACGGCTCGAGCGCGCGCTCAATCCGCTGCAGCAGGCGATGGTCAAGGATCCCGGCAACGCGCTCGTCTGGTTTACCGCCGGCCAGGTCTATGCCGCATTGCGTGAGCTGGCGCGCGCCGACTCTGCTTTCGACAAGGCCGAACAGCTGCACCCCGCGCTGAAGACGGAACTCGAAAATCACCGCCTCAGCGCGTGGCTGCAGGCGGCGAGCCTGGCCGAGGCGGCCATGAACGAGCAGAAGCACGACGAGGCCACCCGGCAGTTCGAACTGGCCGAAGCGCTTTACGCCGGACGTCCGGAATCGAAGCTCAACCTCGGCGTGCTCTATGCCGTGGCGCATAAGTACGACCAGTCGGAGGCCGTCTATCGAGCAGTCGTCGCGCTGGCGCCGCCCCCCGCCGGCTCGGAAGATGCCGCACACTGGAAGCGGTATGCCGAGATCGCGACGATCCGCATCGCGCAGCTGGTGGATCGGCGCGGCGTCGAAGCCTTCGAAGCCCGCCGCTTCGACGAAGCGGGACCCGCCTTCCGCGACGCACACCAGCTGAATCCGCACGCGCGCGACTACGCCTTCAACCTCGCGCAGACCCTCTACGCAAAGGCGCGCGACCTCGAGGAGCGCAGAACCACGGTGCTGGATGAGGCGGGCGCCGCACGCGCGAAGAAGAATGCCGCGTCCGCGAGCGCGAAGACCGCGCAGGCGAAGCTCATGGCCGATTCCCTGGTGGCGTACTACACCGAGATCGAGCCGATTATCCAAAAGCTGCGACTGGCCGATCCCACCAACGAGGACCTGTTCATTCTGCCGATGCGCTCCTTCCGCGTGCGCGGCGATCTGGCTCCTGATGCCGCTGCCAAGGCGCGCTACACGGAACGCGCGGACCAGATGTTCAAGCTGCACCAGGCGCGCACGATCGAGCTGGCCGGCGTTGCGGCTACGAGTGGCGGCGACAACGGCAAGCTGAGCGGCACGCTGCGCAATCTGAATCTGGCGCCGGGCACGCCCGTGAAGATTCGCTTCACGTTGTTGTCACTCGCCGGCGACGTGGTCGGACAGCAGGAGGTTGCGGTGAACGCACCGGCCGCCGACCTCACCGTTCCGTTCGAGGCAGAAACCAAGGTGAGCGGTGAAGTCGCGGCCTGGAAGTACGAGGTCGTGCAGTAGGCTACAGCCTCAGCTTCAAGCCGACGAAGCCGAACGCATCATGCCGGCCCCAGTCGTCGTCTTCATCCTTCGAGATGAAATCGGTGATTTCGGCCGATACGCCGAGGGGGCCCAGCATGATGTCGGCGCCGATACCGGCGTGTAGCGCGAAGTCGCTTTCGTTTTCGGGAAACGCGTCGGACAGC
>JBQTJO010000275.1:0-7599 GCA_052387015.1 Gemmatimonadota bacterium | reverse complement strand
ATCGCCAGGTCCTGGGTTCGAGCCCCAGCGGGCCCATTTTTTCGCCCCGGTGCCCGCCGGGGCTTAGTATTGCGCACCATGCAGATCAAGCGAACCAGATTCGAAGTCGCGCCCGGGGACCATGGCTGGATCGTCGAGCGCGACGGCTTCGGCCGCGACAGCACGCATCCGACCAAGAGTGCGGCCCTGCAGCGCGCGGTCCAACTCGCGCACGGCCGCCAGCCGAGCGATCTGGTCATCCGCCGGCAGGACGGCAGCATTCAGGAAATCCGCAGCTATGGCGCCGATCCGAAGCGCATCTTGAAGCTGTAATGCGCAGACTTCTCAGCATCCTGCTCTGGGCCGCGATCGCAGTGCTCGGCGCCGCGGCATTCGCGGTCCTCGCGCTCAAGCGCGGCGAGAACGTCAACGCCGCGTGGCTGCTGACCGCCGCGGTCTGCACGTACGCGGTCGCGTATCGTTTCTACTCGCGCTTTCTCGCCTACCGCGTCTTTCAGCTGGACGATCGCCGCGCCACGCCGGCCGAGCGCCTCGATAATCATCGCGACTTCGTACCGACCAACCGCTGGGTGCTGTTCGGCCATCACTTCGCCGCCATTGCGGGCGCCGGTCCGCTGGTCGGGCCTGTGCTGGCGGCGCAATTCGGGTTTCTGCCCGGCACGCTCTGGCTGGTCATCGGCGTCGTGCTGGGCGGCGCGGTTCAGGACTTCATCATCCTGTTCGCGTCGATGCGGCGCGATGGCAAGTCGCTCGGTCAGATGGCGCGTGATGAGATCAACGGCACGACCGGCATGCTCGCCATGATCGCCGTGCTCGCCATCATGGTCATCCTGCTCGCGGTTCTGGCGCTGATCGTCGTCAACGCGCTGCGTGACAGTCCCTGGGGTCTGTTCACCATCGCGTGCACGATTCCGATCGCTCTGTTGATGGGGTGGTGGCTGCACAAGTTTCGACCCGGCAAGGTCGGCGAGGCGTCCGTAATCGGACTCGTGCTGGTCATGCTGGCCGTGATCGCCGGCGGCTGGGTCGCGGCCTCACCGGCCTGGTCCGCCTGGTTCACCGTTTCCGGCACCACCATCGTCTGGCTGATGATGGGCTACGGCTTCATCGCGTCCGTGCTGCCGGTGTGGGTGCTGCTCTGTCCGCGCGACTACCTGTCGACCTTCCTGTTGATCGGCACGATTCTGATTCTCGGGGCCGGCATTCTGATCGCGCTGCCTCCGCTCCAGATGCCGGCGTTCACGCGCTTTGTTTCGGGCGAAGGTCCCGTGTTCGCGGGCAAGCTGTTCCCGTTCGCATTCATCACCATCGCGTGCGGCGCAATCAGCGGTTTTCACGCGCTGGTCGCGTCCGGCACCACGCCCAAGATGGTCTCGCGCGAGAGCGATGCGCGCATGATCGGTTACGGCGGCATGTTGATGGAATCGTTTGTCGGCGTAATGGCCATCATAGCCGCGTCGATTCTGGATCCGGGCGTCTATTTCGCGATCAACGCACCGGCCGCCATCGTGGGCTCCGGCCTCCAAGCCGCCACCAGCACGATCACCGGGTGGGGATTCACCGTTACGCCCGCGCAGATGAACCTGCTGGCGCAGCAGATCGGCGAGAGCTCGCTGCTGGCACGCGCGGGCGGCGCGCCGTCGCTCGCGGTCGGCATGGCCCAGATCTTTTCGAGTCTCATCGGTGGGACCAGCCTGCTCGCGCTCTGGTACCATTTCGCCATCATGTTCGAGGCGCTGTTCATCCTCACCACCATCGACACGGGTACGCGCGTCGGCCGCTTCATGCTCCAGGAGCTCGCGGGTCACGTCTGGAAGCCGATGGCGCAGACCTCGTGGTATCCGGGCGTGCTGATCTCGAGCGGGCTGATCGTCGCGGGCTGGGGCTATTTCCTGTATCAGGGCGTGGTCGATCCGCTGGGCGGCATCAACTCGCTCTGGCCGCTGTTCGGCATCTCGAATCAATTGCTGGCCGCCATCGCGCTGTGCGTCGGCACCACCGTGCTGATCAAGATGGGCAAGGCGCGCTACGCGTGGGTGACGCTCGCGCCGCTCGCCTGGCTCGTCACCGTTACCATGACCGCCGGCTGGCAGAAGGTCTTCTCGCCGGAGCCGCGGCTCGGCTTTCTCGCGCACGCGCGCTTCGTGCAGGACGCGATCGCGAGCGGCACGCTGCCGGCCGGCGTCGCCGATGCCGAGGCTGCGCGACGGTTGATCTTCAACGATCGTCTGGACGCCACGCTCGCGCTCGTCTTCATGGCGGTCGTGGTGCTGGTCATGGCTGCAGCGGTCCGCGAATGGCTGCTGGTCCTGTCGCGCCGCAAGCCGGCCGTGCTGTACGAGGCGCCGTTCGTTCAAAGCGACTTGGTCGCGGGAGATTGACATGCACATCCTGGTGCTTGCGATAGTGGCGGTGAGTGCGGCGCAGACGCCGTGCGAAACCGCGGGTCTGACGCTGCCGAAGGGCTTTTGCGCCACCGTGTTCGCCGATAGCGTGATGGGCGCGCGGCACCTGGTGGTCGCGCCGAACGGCGATCTCTTCGTCGCGACTCGCAACGCGCGCGGGCGACGGGGCGGTGTGGTTGTGCTGCGGGACACGACACGCGACGGCCGTGCGGACGTGCGCGCACAGTTCGGCGAGAACGGCGGTACCGGCATCGCATTGCGCGACACGAACCTTTACTTCGCGACCGACGACGCGGTGCTGCGCTACACGCTGCCAGCCGGCAACCTCATTGCTTACACCGACGTCGATAGTATCGTGCATCAGCTGCCGACCGGTGGACATGCCGCCAAATCGATCGCGCTCGGGCGCGGCAACGATCTGTTCGTGAACGTCGGCTCGCGCACGAACTCCTGCCAGGCAGAGGATCGCAGCATCGGCTCGGCGGGGATCGATCCCTGTCGCGAGCTGGAGACACGCGCCGGCATCTGGCTCTTCGACACAAACAAACGAAAGCAGACGCAACAGGATGGGCGACGCTACGCGACGGGCTTGCGCAACGTCGTCGCATTGACCTTCGGGCCGGATGGCGTTCCGTACGGTGCGCAGCACGGCCGCGATCAGCTGCACCAGAACTGGAGAGAACACTTCACTGCTGAAGCAGGCGCGGACAAGCCGGCCGAGATATTCGTTCGCATCGAGCCGGGCGATGACTACGGCTGGCCGTACTGCTACTACGATCGCGCGCAGCGCAAACACGTGCTCGCTCCGGAGTACGGCGGCACTGGCGACGAGGTGGGCCGCTGCGCGAACGTGAAGCAGCCGATTGCGGCGTACCCGGGCCACTGGGCGCCGAACGGGATCGCGTTCTACACGGGCAGCGCTTTTCCGGCGAAGTACGGCGGCGGCGCGTTCAGCGCGTTCCATGGCTCCTGGAATCGCGCGCCGCTGCCGCAGGCAGGCTACAACGTGGTATTTCAACCGGTGCGCGACGGCCGGGCCGCCGGCGATTTCGAGATTTTCGCGCATGGCTTTGCGGGCGCCACCGTGCAGCCGCGCGGCGCGCATCATCGGCCGACCGGCGTCGCCGCCGGACCGGATGGCGCACTTTACGTCAGCGACGACGCGGCTGGACGAATCTGGCGAATTACTTACCGGGGCGACTAGTCGTCGGCGATTGACAACTCCCTGGCGTGTGGTGAACTTACCAGACTTGTTCCCGACGCGCGGCAGTCCTCGTTATTGGTAAATTTCCTCGCGTCCCGACGGTTCCATTCAGGGGAGTTGTGCAATGTTCGGCAGTCTGAAAGGCCGAATCATCCTCATTCTCGTCGTGGTTGCAGCCGCGGCGGGAGTTCTCATCGCGAACGGGCTGAAGCTCGGCCTCGATCTGCAGGGTGGTATGTACCTCGCGCTCGAGGTCGAGGACCCGCAGCACACGCTCACCGAACAGGCGAGACGCGACGCGACCGACCAGGCGCTCGAGGTCATTCGCAATCGCATGGATCAGTTCGGCGTGGCCGAGCCGCTCATCCAGAAGGTCGGTGACGACCGCATCGTCGTGCAGCTGCCCGGTATCCGGGACGAGGCGCGCGCGAAGGCGATCATCGAGCGCACCGCGTTTCTCGAGTTCAGTCTGGTCAAGGACGCGCGCGACTTCATGAACGCGCTGCCGCGCATGGATCGCGCGATCATCGCGGCCGGCTTTGCGCCCGCGGCGGACACAACGGCCGACACGGCGCGCACCACCGGGCCCTCTCCGATGGAGCTGCTCTTTGAACAGCAGCGGGACAGCGCGCGCATTGCGGCCGACACGGCCGCGCGTGACACCGCGGCGGACGCGCTGCTGCGGCCGCCGGGCGACCGTGCCAGTCCGCTCAGCGGATTGCTGCTCGAATCCGGCAACGAAGGCGAGTTCGTGGTTGCCGAGCCCGACGTGAGCAAGGTCAAGCAGTATCTCGCCCTGCCGGAAGTTCAGCGCCTGATCCCGCGCGGTACGGCTCTCGTCTGGGGCAACAAGCCGCTCGGGCGCGGCGCCGAGCTGTATCGCTCGCTGTTCGTGCTCGAAGACGAATCGTTCATGAAGGGCAGCGCCCTCTCCGACGCGACGGCGGGCCGCGATCCGCAGTTCGGCCAGACCATGGTGTATTTCCAGCTGAATCGCCGCGGCGGTCGCACCTTCGAGCGCGTGACCGGCAGCCACATCGGTGATCGCATTGCGATTGTGCTCGACAACCAGGTGCACAGCGCGCCGACGGTTCAGGGCCAGATCGGCGCGAACGGGCAGATCGAGCTCGGCCAGTCGCCAATGGAAGAGGCGCGTGACCTGGCGCTGGTGCTGCGCGCAGGCGCGCTGCCTGCGCCGGTCGAGATCGTCGATCAGCGCAGTGTCGGTCCGTCGCTCGGCCAGGATTCCATCGATCAGGGCAAGCTCGCCGGTATCGTCGGCGTGCTGGCCATCATTCTCATCATGGTCGGTGTGTACCGTCTCGCGGGCGTTCTCTCGGTGATCGCGCTCGGTACTTACCTCGTGCTGGTCCTCGGCGGCCTGGCGGCGTTCGGCGCGACGCTGACCGCGCCTGGTATCGCCGGTCTGATCCTCTCGCTCGGCATGGCCGTGGATGCCAACGTGTTGATCTTCGAGCGCATCCGTGAAGAGCTGGAAGCTGGCCGAACCAACCGGCAGGCGGTCGATGAGGGCTTTCACCAGGCGATGTCCGCGATCGTGGACTCGAACCTGACCACGCTGATCACGGCGCTGATCCTGTTCCAGATCGGGACCGGACCGGTGCGCGGTTTCGCGGTGACGCTCGCGATCGGTATTCTGGCCTCGTTCTTCTCGGCCGTGTTCGTCACCAAGACGCTGTTCATGATCTATATCGCTCGGCGCGGCCCGGCCGAGCCGCTCAGCATTTGATCCAGGGAGCCGTTGAGAATGTTTCGTCCGCTAGCCAACTCGAATTACCGCTTCATTGAGATTCGCCGCAGCGCATACGTCCTCACGGCCGTGGCGTTGCTGGCGTCTCTGGGTTTCGCAGTGTTCTGGCAGGTCACCAAGGGCTCCTGGCTGAACTACGGCGTCGATTTCGCCGGTGGCACGCTGCTCCAGGTTCGCTACGCCACGCCGACTGATGTGTCGATCCTGCGCACCGCGATCGAGCCGACCTATCCCGGCACCGAAATCACGAACTTCGGCGACGCGAACGAATTTCTGATCCGAGCGCCGCGTTTTTCGGCGGCAGGCGGCAGCGTGGCCGATCACATCAAGCAGGTCCTGCGCGCGCAGCCGAAGAATGATTTCGAGGTCGTCCGCACGGAGGCCGTCAGTGCCAAGGTCGGCGACGAGCTTTCCCGGAAGGCGATCATCGCGATTCTGCTCTCGTTCGCGGCGACGCTGATCTACCTGGCGTTCCGTTTCGAGTGGCGGTTCGGCTTGGCCGCGGTTATCGCGACCATGCACGACACGCTGCTGACGCTCGGATTGATCTCGATCTTCCGCATGGAAGTCTCGCTGCCGACGGTTGCGGCCATCCTGACCATCGTCGGTTATTCGCTGAACGACACGATCGTAATTTTCGACCGAATTCGCGAAAACCTGAGGAAGGCCGGCCGCAAGATCGAGCTGGTTCCGCTGCTCAACCGCTCGATCAACGAGACCCTGCCGCGCACGGTACTCACCGGCGGAAGCGTGATCGCTACGCTGGCGGCGCTGGCGGGCCTCGGTGGTTCGACGATTCGCGGTTTCGCGGTGATCATGCTGATCGGCGTTCTGATCGGCACGTATTCATCCATCTTCGTCGCTTCGCCGGTCCTCTACGAGATCGAGAAGCGATGGGGTATGAAGAAGGCGGACAAGCCGTCGCGACAGCAACGCGTAGCGCTCTGAACTCTTGTTCTTCGATTCGCATTGTCATCTGACCGATGAGCGGTTCCGCGCCGATGCGGACCAGGTAGTCGCGAATGCGCTGACCGCGGGCGTGCTGCGCCTGATCACGGTCAGCTCGACGCCGGATGATGCGAAAGCGGCGCTGGAAATCGCGCAGCGCCACGAGAACGTGTGGGCGACCGCCGGCGTGCACCCGCACGCGGTGGCGGAAGTCAGCCGCGACGCCATTTCACGCGTCGCGGATCTTGCCGAGGACGCCAGGATCGTCGGCATCGGCGAAACCGGTCTCGATTATTATTACGACAATGCGCCGCGCCCGTTGCAGCGCCAGGCGCTCCGGCGCCACGTCGAGCTGGCCGCCGATCTCGCCCTGCCGTTGATCATTCACTGCCGTGAAGCGGACGACGACATGATCAGCCTGATCCGCGAGGTGGAAGGCGAGGTGTTCGGCGTATTGCACTGCTTCGATGGCACGGTGGAGCTGCTGGAAGCCGGCATTGAAGCCGGCTGGATGATTTCCTTTTCCGGGCTCGTCACCTTCAAGAACTACGATGGTGAGGGTCTGGTCCGCGACGTTCCGCCCGAGCAGCTCATGATCGAGACCGACAGTCCCTACCTCGCTCCGGTGCCGCACCGCGGCGGCCGCAACGAACCGGCCTTCGTAAAGCACGTTGCCGAGACGCTTGCCCGTATGCGCGGCGAGACTCTCGAAGACGTGGCGGCGTACACCTTCCGCAACGCGACGAGATTCTACGGTCTGCCGCAGCTCGCGGAAGTATGAGCCGGCGCATTCATATCCTTCCCGACGCTCTCGCGAATCAGATCGCCGCGGGTGAAGTCGTCGAGCGTCCCGCATCCGTCATCAAGGAGCTGATCGAGAACGCGCTCGATGCGGCGGCCACGCGCATCAGCATCGCGATTCAGAACGGCGGCAAGACCGAGATCCGGGTCGCCGATGACGGCTGCGGCATGGGACGCGATGACGCATTGCTCTGCCTGGACCGCCATGCGACCAGCAAGATTGCGGAGCCCGGCGATCTCCACGTGGTGCGCACCTTTGGGTTTCGTGGCGAGGCGCTGCCATCGATTGCTTCGGTCGCGCGCCTGACGCTCGAGACTGCCGAGCCGGGCGGCGTGGGCAGCCGCGTGCGCGTGAATGGCGGCAGGATTCAGGGCGTGGAAGACTGCGCCCGCCAGGCCGGCACGACCGTGGTCGTGCGCAATCTCTTCTTCAACGTCCCCGCGCGCGCGAAGTTCCTGCGCAGTGCGGC
>JBQTJO010000274.1:0-6480 GCA_052387015.1 Gemmatimonadota bacterium | reverse complement strand
TACTCCCCTACTCCCCTACACCCCTACACCCGATGCTGGACTACCCGGATGTCGACGCCGATCGCTGAGCTGCTTCGATGATCTCGAGCGCCGCGACCGCAGCGCGCGCATCGACCGGCGCCGCCGCGCCCGTGCGCAGCGCCTCGACCACACCGGCGTAGAAGGCCGGGTACGCACCCGCTTCCGTGCGCACCCGGCGCAGCGTCTCATCGGCGCCGAGCTGGCCCCATGCTTCGGCGGGCTCTTCACCCCAGCCAGGGCCGGGGCGTTCGCCTCTGCGCAGCGCGGCTTCCTGTACGTCGAGCCCGTATTTCGTGAACGCCGCGCGCGAGCCGAGCACTCGCATGCGCGGGCCCGACGTCGCGGCCATCAGGCTCGCGTGCAGGTGTGAGTGAACGCCCGAGTCGTGCGTGAGCGCGATGAACGCATCGTCATCGACCTGCAGACCGGAGCGACGCGCGGACAGCTCCGCGTAAACGTGATTGACGGGCCCGAACAGCACGAGCGCCTGATCGATGAGATGGCTGCCGAGATCGTACAGCACGCCGCCCGCCTCCTCCGGGTCCGCCGACTCGCGCCAGCCGCCCTTCGGCTGCGGGCGCCAGCGCTCGAAGCGCGACTCGAAGCGGTACGGCTCGCCCAGCTCGCCGCTCGCGAGCAGTTTGCGCACCGTCAGAAAATCCCCATCCCAGCGCCGATTCTGAAAGACCGTGAGCATGACGCCGCGCCGCGCCGCGTGCTGCACGAGTGTGCGTGCTTCCTGCGCGCTGCGCGCGATCGGCTTGTCTACGACGACGTGCAATCCCGCCGCGATCGCCGCCTCTGCCAGCGCGGCGTGCGTCCGATTCGGGGAAGCGACGACGACGAGGTCCAGCGCAAGATCCCGGTGCCAGAGTGATTCTGCGTGCTCGAGCACGCGGGCGCCGGGGTGCGCGCTCAGCGCCTGCTGTCTGCGCGCCGGATCGCGCGTGACGATCGCCGCGAGCTCGAGGTCGCGCGTCGTCGCCATCAGCGGCGCGTGAAAGCTCGCGCCGGCCAGCCCGTAACCGATCAGCCCGACGCGCAGCGGCGGCCCCGCTAGCGCCATGTGAACGTCACCACCGCGCCCCCTGGCAGAGCGGCTGTGAAAGCGCGCGCACCCTCCTGAACCGTGAATGCGCGCTCAGCATCGGAAGTGTTCACCACAATGAGAACCCTCGTGTGATCCGGATTGATGAATGCGACGCTCTCCAGCCCGGCCGCGCCGCTCGCGGATTCGATGCGATGCGCGCCGCTCTCGACGAACCGGCTCGCGTGCGCGATCGCGTAGTACTCCACGTTCGCGCTCCAGAAACCGGTACGCGGATCGATGGTGACCAGGCCGCGACAATCGGCACAGCCGCCCGTGTGCGGGCCGTGCTCGGGATCGAGCGCGAGATTCCAGAGCAGCGTGCCGCGCGACCAGTTGCGCGTCGCACCGACGATCAGCGTGCGCACGTTCCACTCGAGATTGTCGCCGAAGTTCGGCGCCCATTCACCGCCCGAGCATTCGGTGAAGAAGGTGTCCTGGTCGGGGTGCGCCGCGTGCACCACGCTCTGCGCGCTCACTTCGCCGGCATAACAGTGCCAAGCGACGCCATCGACGTAGCGGCGCGCTGCAGAGTCGGCCAGCACACGCAGCGGCGAGCGGTAATCATCCCAGTTGTGATCCCAATCCAGAATGCGCACGTGGCCGAAGCCCGAACGCTCGAGCAGCGGCCCGAGATGCCGGCCGATGAAGCGGGCCCGCTCAGCGGCTTCCATTCTCATGCCGGGATAGTTGTCCGGCTCGTGGTGCGGCTCGTTCTGCACCGAAATCGCAAAGATCGGGATGCCCTCCGCCTGATACGCCTGCAGGAATTTCAGAAAATATCCGGCCAGCGGACCGTACGCGTCGTCGCGCAGGCGCCCCTTGATCAGGCTGCCGCTCGTCTTCATCCAGGCGGGCGGACTCCAGGGCGTCGCCATGATCCGCAGATCCGGGTTGATCGACCGCGCGCGCTCGAGGACCGGCAGCAACGCGTCGCGGTTGGGCTGGATCGAGAAGTGTCTCAGCTCGGGATCGGTTTGACCCGGCGGCAGGTCGTCGTACGTGTAATGCCGCAGCGAGAAGTCCGACGCGCCCATCGTGATGCGCGTGAACGAGATGCCGATGCCGCCGGTCCGGCTGAACAGGGCCGTGAGCAATGAATCCTGCTGCGCCGGCGTCATCGCATGCTGAATCAGCCAGGCGGAAGCGTCCGTGATGGCCGCGCCGAAGCCGGCCATCGTCTGGTAATGCACGTGAGGATCGACGCGCAGCACGACGTCGGCAGTGCTGGCAGCGACTTCGAGCGGTAGATCGGGTTGCAGTGAAAGCAGATGCGTCCGATCGCCGGTCGTGAGCCACGCGCGCACCATGGCGGTCGAGCTCGGCCGATGGGCGCAGCCCACCGCGACCAGCAGCAACGCCACAAATAACCCAGACGTGGGGTGTCGAGGCATGGCTGAATAGGCGTTTTTGTTACGCTTCCGCGCAAGCCGAGATCCGACATTGCGAAACGCCAATCCGAAGGGTGGGAAGCGCCGCGGCCGTATCTGCGGATCGTGGCGCAGCCGGGCTGGCGATGATGGGATAAGAGCGATTGGAGCGATGAGAGCGAGCACGGCGCCCGCTCTTATCGCTCACATCGCTCTCATCGCATCACCGCTAGCTCTGCTTCTTCTCGCGAATTCTCGAGGCCTTGCCGCGCAGCGCGCGCAGGTAGTACAGCTTCGCGCGCCGCACGTGACCGCGCCGGATGACGGTGATCGACTCGAGCGAAGGCGAGTGTACCGGGAAGATGCGCTCGACGCCGACGCCGCTCGAGACTTTGCGGACCGTGAACGTCTCGCTCACGCCGCCGCCCTTCCGCGCGATGCACACACCCTCGAACGCCTGGATGCGCTCCTTGTCACCCTCGCGCACCCGAACGTTGACACGCAGCGTGTCGCCCGGCGCAAAGTCCGGGATGTTCGACTTCAGCTGCTCGCGAGATACCTGTTCTACGATGTCCATGGTGGTCTCCTATCGATCACCGTTGTAACTCTGCCACAAATCAGGCCGGTTACGCCTGGTTACCTCTTCCGCCTGTCGCCGGCGCCACGCCTCGATGCGCCTGTGGTCGCCGCTCAGCAGCTCCTCCGGCACCGCGAAGCCGCGGTACTCGGCAGGTCGTGTATACGACGGCGGACTCAACAGCCCTTCGTCGTAGAATGAATCGGTTGCCGCGGCCTCGTGCGTGCCCAGCGCGCCGGGCAGCAGCCGCACCACCGCATCCGTCACCGCCAGCGCCGCGAACTCGCCGCCGCTCAGCACGAAGTCACCCAGCGACAGCTCCTCCGTCGCAAGGTGCTCGGCCACCCGCTGGTCCACGTCCTTGTAGTGCCCGCACAGCAGCGTCAGCTCCTCGGACACCGACAGCCGCACCGCGTCATCGTGCGTGAACCGTTTGCCGCGCGCCGACATCAGGATGATCGGACCCCGCGGCGCGACCGCCTCCACCGCCTCGAAGAACGGCGCCGGCTTCATGACCATCCCCGCACCGCCACCGAACGGATAGTCATCCACGGTGCGGTGCCGGTCGTGCGCGTAATCGCGCAGATCGACCAGCCGATATTCGACGAGTCCGGCCCTGGCCGCGCGCCCCGGAATACTCAGCGCCAGCGGCGCCGTGAAGAATTCCGGAAAAATCGAAACAATGTTGATCTTCAAAGTTCGAGCAGGCCGGGCGGCGGCTTGATGGTCAGCTCGCCATTCGCCACGTCCACCTTTTTCACGATCCGCTCCGCGAACGGAATCAGGTGGATCTTGCCCTCTTCACTCTGAACCTCGAGCATCTGCGCCGGGAAGGTCTCGTAAACCTCACGGACCTTGCCGACCGTCTGCCCCTCGTTGGTCACCACCTTCAGTCCGAGCAGCTGATGGTAGTAGACCTCATCCTCTTCCAGCGGCTTGAGCTGCGCGAGCGGCACCAGCAGGTAGCGCTGCGCGAACTCCTCCACCGCGTCGCGATCGCTCCGCCCGTCGATCTTCATCAGCACGCCCCGCTTGAACGGGCGTGTGCTCTCGACGATGACAGGCTCCGAATATTCCGCATCCAGCTTGCCGTGCTCGTCACCAACCAGCAGCTCGCGACCCTCGGCAAACACCTCGTCCACGTTGTCCGTCAACGGCCAGACGAACAGTTCCCCCTTGGTGCCGTGAGGCTTGCTGACGTGTCCGACGACCAGGTGAGTCGGCTTCATCTTGCGATAAGAGCGATTGGAGCGATGGGAGTGATGAGAGCGATCGCTCTTATCGCTCTGATCCCTCTTATCGCATCATCGCTACTCTACCGGCTCCGCCGGTTCGGCCTTCGCGGCCGTCGGCATGCCCGACACCGCCACCGTCTTGTCGCCACCGCGCCGCGCCTTGCGGACCAGCGACTCGGTGGTCTCGCTCATGGTCGCGCCGCGCCCGAGCCACTCGTCGATCTTCGGCAGATCGATCTGCAAGGACGCAGGCTTCTTCTGCGGATTGTAGAAGCCGACCGTGTCGAGGTAGGCGCCGCCGCGCGGATTCTCCGACTCGATGACGACCATGCGATAGCTCGGCTGCTTCTTACGGCCGACGCGACGGAGACGAATCTTGACTGCCACTTTTCTGAACCTTTCGGTTAACGGACCATTCAGGTGCCGCCGCAGCTGTGCTGCGTGCTCGTAACCAGGGATTAGAGCGATTAGAGGGATTCGAGCGATTAGAGCGCAGCCTACGCTCTTATCACTCCCATCGCTCTCATCGCTTTTATCGCTCTCATCGCTTTATCGCTCTCTACGTGCGCGGAAGCTTCGCTCCAGCCTTGAACATGCCCGCCCCGCGCATCTGCTTCATCATTTTCTGCATCTGCTTGAATTGGTCGACCAGCCGGTTCACTTCCTGAACCGTGCGCCCACTGCCCCTGGCAATGCGCGCGCGTCGCGACCCGTTCAGTACGTCCGGCTTGTGACGCTCCTTCGGCGTCATCGAGAGAATGATCGCCTCGACATGCTTCATCTGCTTGTCGTCGACGTTCACGCCCTTCAAAGCCTTCTGGTTCACGCCCGGGATCATCTTCAGCAATCCCGAGAGCGGACCCATCTTCTGGATCTGCCGCATCATGGCGAGGAAGTCTTCCAGATCGAACTTCCCTTCCTTCGCGACTTTGCGCTCCAGCTTTCTGGTCTCTTCCTCGTCGAAGGCTTCCTGCGCCTTCTCGACCAAGCCGACCACATCGCCCTGCTGGAGAATGCGACCCGCCAGCCTGTGCGGATCGAAAACTTCGAGGCCATCGACGCGCTCGCCGACACCGACGAACTTCACCGGCACGCCGACCGTGCCGCGAATCGAGAGCGCCGCGCCGCCGCGCGCATCACCGTCCAGCTTGGTCAGGATCACGCCGGTCAGGCCGAGCGCCTGGTTGAAGCCCTCGGCGACCTTCACCGATTCCTGACCGATCATCGCATCGACGACCAGCAGCAGCTCGCTCGGCTTCGTCACCTCGCGCACGCGCGCGAGCTCCGCCATCAGCTCGTCGTCGATCTGCAGCCGGCCGGCCGTGTCCAGAATCAGCACGCGGTGACGATCGCTGCGCGCCTTTTCGAGTGCCCTGGCCGCGATCCTGGCGACGTCTTTCTCGCCGCGCTCGGCGTACACGGGAACATTGATCTGCTTCCCGAGCGTCTCGAGCTGGTCGATCGCAGCCGGTCGCTGCACATCCAGCGCCGCCAGCATGGGCGCACGGCCCTCGCGGACCATGCGCTTCGCCAGCTTGGCCGCCGTGGTCGTCTTGCCGGAGCCCTGAAGTCCGGCCAGCAGAATCACGGTCGGTGGGATCGGCGCGATCTTCACCGGCTCCGTCTTGTCGCCCAGCAGGTGTACAAGCTCGTCGTGAACGATCTTCACGACCTGCTGCCCCGGCTGAACCGACTTCAGGACCTTCTCCTCAGTGGCCTTCTGATCGACCCGGGCGAGAAAGTCCTTCGCGACCTGGAAATTGACGTCCGCTTCCAGCAGGACCCGCCGGACCTCGCGCAGACCCTCGCGGATCAGCGGCTCGGTCAGCAGCCCACGGGAGCGGAACCGCCCCAGGACTGCGTCCAGTTTTTCTGAAAGCTCCTCGAACATCTTCCGTCCTGCATTTACTGCCAAAAAGGCCCTATCCGCGTACGGATAGAGCCTTTCAAGCTACTGCGTTCTGGTGGTTAGCTCAAGTGCGGGTTCGAGACGGATCCGCTGGTGGAAATCAGCGGTCTTTCGCTGGTTGGCCGGCGAGAAGATCTCCACGGCCAGGTCAGGCGGGAACGGCAGTACGTTCCAGCCCGCCGCGCGAACCTGCGGCAGTTTCTCGGCGCGAATGAACGCGATGTCTGGTGCGCGCGTGCGTTCCGGATCGTAAGCAAGCCCTAACTTGAACCACGTGTCAG
>JBQTJO010000273.1:0-7605 GCA_052387015.1 Gemmatimonadota bacterium | reverse complement strand
CGAGCGGCCGGATGCCGAACAGCCGCTGCACGTCACCGACCGGCAGCGCGAGCGTTTCGACGCGAAAGTCCGCGTTCTCGAGCGGCAGCAATCTGCCCTCGAGCCGCAGCAGGCCCTTGTCATCAGTGCGACGCAGCTCGAAGCCACGGACGAACAGGTTCGTTCGCGCGCCCTCCCATGAAAAGAACGCAGGTCTCAGCAGCGCCCAGTTCTGCTGGCCGATGTCGATGCGCGCGCGCTGAAGCACGACTTCGCGCGCGCCGGTGACGGGGATTCGCCCGTCCGCGACGATCTCCAGCCCGTCCGCGCCGTTCGCCCGCGCCGCGCGCACATCCAGCGCGAATAATGGGGATACGAGCCGCACATTCGCGCGTGCCGTCTCGTACGTGCCCGCGGTCGGCGTGCGCAGCTCGCGCGCGCTCGCCTCGAGCGTGAGTTCCGGAAGCGCCGGACCGATCACCAGCTGATAGCGAGCCTCGAGCGACGACGCGCTCCACGCTCCCACTGCAAAGCTCGAGGCTCGTGCCGCGCCGCCGATCGCGATCCCGCCCGCCTGGCCACTGACGGTTCCTTCGAGTCGCAGTGTGCCGGCTGCAGCTTCATCGCCGATCAGCGGGATGTACGGTCCGAACGGGGTGATGGGATCGAATGCAATCGCGTACTCGATGGCGCCGGACGCCGGGGCAGCGAAACGCCACCGGCCCGAAGCCGTTGCGCTCATGGTCGCGAGCCGGAGCCCGGCCGAGTCGATGAACACGGTTCCATTCTGCACGCGTGCGACGACGTGAATCGTATCGTTCGGCCCGGTCCGCCACCCGGTGAATCGACCGTCCGCGTGAACGCGCGCATTCAGGGTGTTCGGATCCACCCCGGCGCCCTCGATCGAGAAGCGCGTGCTCATGAACACCGGCGGCGCGTCCGGCTCGAGCAGTCGCTGCAGATTGATCGCGATCAGCCGCCCGCGCAGGTCGTAGCGCGGAACGTCTCCGGTCAGATCGAGACGTCCTTCGACCACCGCGATGCCGCCGGCCAGCTCCGTCCGCACGTTCACGGTCAGCGGCGCGCGGCCCGGCGGGCCGGTCAGGGTAATCCGCCCGCTGATGGTCCCCTTGAGCGGCAAGCCGGGTACCATCGCGCGCAACGTGGCGAGCGGCGCAGTGCGCAGCGTCGCCTCGAGCCGTCTCAGCTCGAAGCCGTCCGCCGCAATGCGAACGCGGCCGGTGACGGCCGCGATCAGCGGCTCGCCCGTTTCCGTGCTCGTCAGCCGGGTCGATCCATCGAAGGAGACGACGCCGCCACTTCCTTCCGCCGTGCCCGAGATCGTACCGCGGTAAGGCAGCGTGTCGCCCATCAGCTGCTCGACCAGCGCGAGGTTCAGCGGGTCGAAACGCGCGTCGATTGCTTCGAGTGAGAACGCACCGCCACCGAACCGAATAGTGGCACTGCCGCTGACGCGCGAGCCCTCTGCGTTGATGCGCGCGTCCGACAGCCGCACTTCCGTGGTCTCGCCGGCGATCGGCCGCACCGCGAATGCGAACGCTGCGTTGCCGCTCGACGGCAACCGCGCACTGACAAAACGCACATCCTCGAAGCGCAGATTTTCGACGCGGCCTTCGCCAATCAGGCCGTACCCCGGAAAGTTCGAGCCCCACGCTCCGCTGAAATCCAGGACGCGCGTCTCGCCGGTGGTGATGCTCGCAACCTCGAAATTCAGTTGGCCGGTCTGGAACTCGAGAAGCGCATCCTGCAGCGCGAGCGGATACGTCGAATCGGCGGCGACCAGCGTGCCGGTCGCACGCGCGAGCACAACCCGCGGCGCCGCGAGCTGCGGTCCGGCCAGGTGCACGCGCGGCAGCTGGGCCGCAACATCCAGAAGCGAGAAGCTCTGGTTCGGCCGGACGACGCGCACGTCGGCGTTCTGGATCGCGACGTCGAATGCGATGAACGTGCGCTCCGGCCCATCCTCGCCCCGTTCTCCGATCAGCCGATCGAGAACGCGACGGTAGTTCCACTCGCGCGCGACATTCTGTTCGACATGGACGTCCGCATCGCGAATGCTGACGCCGCGCACGACCACGTCACCGCGCGCGATCGCGCGCGTGTCGAGCCGGCCGCGCAGCTCCGCCGCGCGCACGAAGGCCGGGCCGGCCACGTCTTCCCAGCTGAGATTGGCGATCCGGAACCTGAGGTCGCCGCGCACCGGGCGGACCACGCGGCGCTCATCCGCGAGCCGCTCCGCAACGCTGGCGATCGCGGAGCCGATCAGACCGCGATCCGCAGCGGCGGTCTCCGCCGTCACATCCAGATCGAAAGACTCCTCGCTGCCGCGCGTGAACATGATCCACAAGCCGAGCAGCGCCACCGCGAGCAGCAGGCCGACGATGAAACCCGCAACGCGCGTAGACATCAGAACGCCTGGCCAATGGCGACATGCACGCGCAGCCGCCCGAAGAAGCTCGGCGCCGGCGGCGCGTAGTCGTCACGAATCGGCGTGATGCTCGTCGAATCAGGATGCGCGAGAAAGAGCACGCTGTGCACGGGATCGTACGGATTGTATGCCAGATCGACGCGGGCCGGGCCTACGGGCGTGCGGATGCGAAGACCAATCCCCGGCGTATAGCGCCAGTCGTGCGCGTCGAGGCTCCAGATGTGACCGGTCCCGACCGCGCCGGCGTCGACGAACGCGGCCAGGCGCAGCACGCGCGAGAAGAGCGGAGCAGGGAAGCGGACCTCCGCGTTCACCACGCCGAGACTGGTGCCGCCGCTCGGCACGAAGCGGCCATCCCTGGCCGTATCGTCTGTAACGTAAACGCCGCGACCGAGCGCGTTCGGTGAAAAGCCGCGCACGGTGGTTGCGCCGCCCGCGTAGAAACGCTCTTCCGGCGGCAGGAAATCAGCTTCGGTGCGGTCCGGATTGAGCGATGCGGTCTGGAAGAAATTGCCGAGCCGTACCGACGTCGCGAACACCCAGCCGGGCGCAACGACGCGGTACAGCGCGCCTTCGCCGGTCCAGCGCACGAACGTCAGCGTCGAGCCGAGCCACGGCGCCGCCCACGCGAGCCCCGATCGCAGCACGTGACCACGCGACGGATTCAGCAGGTTGTCCGTGCGGTCGAGTACGTAATTCGTGCCGATCGTGTTGCGCAGACGCGGTCGTGACATGCGCTCGAGATCGGAGGGCAGACACACCTGGAAGGCGGAGCAGAAGAGAACGGGGGAGGCGATCGTCGTCGCTCGCTGCGTTTCCAGGCTCGCGCTCAGCACGGATCCGAAACTCAGGCGGTGCTCCACTGTGAGACGTCCGCCGTTCGCCTGCCGCTGGAACACGTCCGGCTCGGACACGCGCTCCGCGTAGAGATTGATCGTGAGATGGTTGCGCGGCGAGATGAAAAACGGCTGCGTGAATTGCACGTTCGCGCGATAGTCCAGCCGGTTCTCGAATGTGTCGGCCTCGAACGCCTGGCACAGCGAGCGACCCAGTCCCGAGCCCGTCGCGCCGCCCAGTCCGATCTTGCTCAGCGACGTCTGCACGTTGAGCGTGCGCGCGCCGCCCGTGAAGCTGCGGTTCGTGTATTCACCTTCGGTGCGGAAGCATTCGACAGTGCCGTAACCCACCGCCGCCTCCGCCTGGTTGACGGGCGCCTCGGCGATGCTGACCAGCACCGTCGTGGTCGCACTGTCGGCAGGCGTGAGCTGCAGCGAGTCGGGCGCGATGCTCACCGAGGCGAGGTGGACGATCGGCAGCGCGTAGAGATTGCTCTGACTCTCGACCAGCGTGGAGAGACGCAGCGGATCGCCGCGACTGAAGGTGAGCTGGCGCGCGGCCTCGCGGCGTCCCAAGTGCTCGGCTCCCAGCACGATGACCGAATCGACGCGTGCCTGCAGGCGCGGCACCGCCGTCAGCGTAGCCGTCGCGCGATCCGTCAGCGTATCGACCGAGTAGCTGCGCAGCACCTCGGCATAGGCGTAACCGCGCGCCTGCAGCTCGCGCAGCAGCAGATCCGCGGCTGCATCGAACTCGCCGAGATCGAACTGCTCGCCCGCCTGCAGTGGCAGCGCGCGCGCCATTGAGTCGGGCGCGAAGATCCCGTCGGTTCCTTCGATCGACATTGAATCGAGTGTGATAGGATCGCCGCGTCGCACCACGAACGTCAGCACGACCTCGTTGCGGTCGGCATCTTCCGGCTCGGCCCGGGGCAGCACGCGCGTGCCGAAGTAACCCTCGCGCCGGTAGAACGCCGCCAGCCGTGCGACGTCGCGCCGCACCACCTCGACATTCACGCGATGCACGTCCTGCGTCAGATTCAAAAAGGGAATGCAGATGGGCAGACCGAGCAGGTCGCAGTGGCTCGCTTCGCTGTCGATCAGCGTGCGCAGGGTATCTTCGGAGAAGGGCTCCGCGCCGACGAAGCGGATCGCATCGATCTCCAGGTTCTGATGTTCCGCCACTTCCGGGTACAGCTCCGCGCCGCGTGTCTGCCCGATACAGCCGGCCGCGCCGAGGGCCAGAAGCGTCGCCCAACCCAATCCCACCCGAGAATCCCGCCGCACAAGGGCGCCGCGTGTTGCAAGGCATACGCCATGCGCGGCCTGTCGGGTTGACTGGCCCGCCGCCGCCGTCTACCTTTTAAGGCCTATATCCCATAACGTTTTACACGTACGAGCGACTATGGCAAAGCACCACCCCGCCGCACGCCGCGTTTACCGACCCCAGGCCGATGAGGACGCATTCGTTGCCGCCGCCCTCGAAAGCAGCGCCTGGGCGAAACGGCACAGCCGCGCCATCCTGTACGGCGGCATCGCAGTGGTAGTCGCGCTGGTGGCTTTCCTCTATATCCGGAACTTCCAGGCAGACAAGGCCAATCGCGCCGCGGCCGAGCTGACGGCCGTCCGCCAGACCGTCCTCCAAGGGAATCGCGGGCTGGCGCAGCGCGACCTGCAGGCCTACCTGCGCAAGTACGGCGACACGCCGTCGGCGCCGGAAGCGAGGCTGATGCTCGGCCAGGTGTACCTCGAGGAGGAGAAGCCGGCCCAGGCGATCGAGGTGGTCGAGAAGATCGCCCGCGATCCATCGGAACCCAGCGGTGCCTCGGCGGCTCTGCTGCTGGGCGCGGCCTATGAGGCCAACAAGCAGCTGGATAAAGCCGAAAAGACTTACCTCGAGGTCGCCGATGAGGCGCGCTTCGGGTTCGAGAAGCGCGAGGCGCTCGAGCGGGCAGCCGCGCTGCGGCTGGCCCGCAACGATCTGGACGGCGCGGCTGAGCTGTACGAGCGGGCCATGAACACGCTGCCGGAAGACAGCCCCGAGCGGTCCGTCTATCAGATGCGCGTTGCGGAGGCCAGATCGGCCGTAGCTTCGTAAGCGCAAAGTCCACGAAGGATCGCAAAGGGCTGCCGAGGTGACTGGCAGCCCTTTGTTCACTTTGTGACCTATGGGTGAGAATCCTTCTCAGAATAACCCACTCAACACTTTGCCATTTCACGACTTAGCTACCAATCCGGCCAGGGATCCCGTTCTGGTCCACCACTTCGCATAATAGACATTATGTAAACCTGCACCGGGCAAAACTGTGGATAACTCCCCACACGGCCGCGGCGTACCGAAGGGCCTATCGCGCTGGTCCAGCTCGGTGTGATCGAGTTCCACACTCCCGGTATCCGGCGGGACCGGCTGGGCCAGCCGTCGACCAAAATGATGGCGCAGGCCGGGTTGTAGCGGTCAGCCCCGGAGCGCTTTGCGAATGATGCCGAGGGCGTCATTGAGACTGGCCTCCCGTTCGGCCCGGGTGCGGGTGCGCGGCAGCTTGAGCGGCGCGCCGAACCGGATGCGGATGCCTTTGCGCTGCGGCTTTTTCGACCAGCGAGGCCATGCTTCGAACGCGCCTTCGATGTGCGCCGGAATGATCGGCACGCCCGTCTTCAACGCGAGTCGTACCACACCCAGGCGCGCGGGTTGAAGCTCGCCGTCCCAGGTCCGCTCGCCTTCCGGGTAGATGACGACGCCGTACCCTTCACCGAACCGGCGCAGCACGTAGCGGATGGTCTGCGGATCGATCTCGAAGCGGCGCACCGGAAACGCAAAGACCCGCGCCATCAGCCAGCCGAAGAACGGCACGTTGAACTGCGTGCTCTTGGCCATCGCCTGACACGGGCGCTTTATGACCGCCGGAACGAGCATGGTCTCGATGAAGCTCTCGTGATTCGCGATCACGAGGAACGGCCCACTCTGGGGGATGTGCTCCAGGCCACGCACGTCGACGCCGCCGCCGAAGCGGCTCCATGCGGTGCGCGCGATCCACGAGCACAGCCGATACAGCCACGGCCTTGGCGGCCGCAGCCCGCGCGCCCCTTCGATCAGTCTGCGTGCGCGAAAGCTGCCGGAGTCTGTTGCGACGACGCGCTTCACGCAGATCCACGGCTGAAATTCCACGACGTCGCCGCGGCCGGTTCGCTCGTACTCCGCTCTGATCGCACCCTGCAGGCGCTCCTCCCACAGCTTGGGTGAGCTGTCCGTGAACTTGAGCGAAAGGACCGGTTTTCCACGTTCCTTGATCTGGAGCGCGTGCGAGCTGGGCTGGATCGCGGTGATGGCGAGCAGCGGGATATCGAAGCCGGGCCCGGTGTCCGCGTTGAAGCGCAGACGCCCATCGCTCAGCGTGAGCGTGCCGGCGCGCGGCTTGCCCATGCGCTCGATGCGCCCGAGAAATCTGCCGTGCGCGTAGTACGGCCGGTCGCCGATCGAGTCACGGACGGTCGCGTGCGCGCTGCCCGACGTTCCAGGCTCCGGCAGGAGACGATTGATTTCCGCGATGGAATACACCGCCTCCGCCTCCGCCTCCGCTTGCCTGACGACGATGCTGGCGCCGCGGCCGCGGCGGTACCGCGCGCCGCAGGCCCTGCACTTCCCTGTTTCGGTGAGGCCGCCTTCGACCCCACACACGATGCAAGCCCAGACGACGTCGCGGATCACAGCTTTCCGAACATCGACAGGAGGCGAAGCTTCCAGACTTTCCAGACCGCTTCGCGCACGATGCGCCTGGACATCTTCGACTCACCCAGCGTGCGGTCGACGAAGACGATCGGGATCTCGCCGATCCTGAAGCCCTGTTTCCACGCGCGAAAGCTCAGCTCGATCTGGAACGCATAGCCCTCGGACTCGACGCGGTCCAGCGCGATCGACTCCAGCACCTGCCGGTTGAAGGCCTTGAAGCCGCCGGTCGCATCCGCCACCGGCAGGCCCGTCACCACGCGCGCGTAGACGTTGGCGAAGTAGGACAGCAGCAACCGGCCCATCGGCCAATTGATGACGGTGACGCGCCCCTCGAGGTAGCGGGAGCCGAGCACGAGGTCGTAATCCGCGAGTCCTTCGATGAACTGCGGCAGATGCGCGGGATCGTGCGAGAAGTCAGCATCCATCTCGAACATCCAGTCGTAGCGGCGCCCGATGCCCCAGCGAAATCCCTCGAGGTAAGCGGTGCCAAGTCCAAGTTTGCCAGCCCGATGCAGCACGTGAACGCGCGGGTTGTCCGAAGCGATCTCATCGGCGAGCGCGCCGGTGCCATCGGGAGACGCGTCGTCGACAATAAGAATCTCGAGACGCGGGTC
>JBQTJO010000272.1:0-3367 GCA_052387015.1 Gemmatimonadota bacterium | reverse complement strand
ATCTGGTAAAACGTGCAGCTGAGGTGGGCGCCTACTTCAAGCACAGGCTGGAGCAAGTTGCAGCCGAATTCGACGCCGTCAGCAACGTGCGCGGCCGCGGGCTGCTGCTCGCCGCGGATTTGCCGGACACCGACACTCGCAATGCCGTGCGCTGGCAGTGCTGGGAGCGCGGACTCGCGGTACTCACGTGTGGCCAGCGCTCGCTACGCTTCCGCCCGCCACTGATTTTTGCCAACGACGACGTGGACGAGTGCGTCAGCATGCTGCGCGACGCGCTCAGCAGCGTATGCGCCGGCGCGGGTGCTTAGGCAATGACGGTAATGAAGTTCGGCGGCACATCGCTCGGTACGGCCGAGCGCATTCGCGGGGTGGTCGAGCTGGTGGCGCAGCGCGCCGCCGAGCACGGCACCGTGGTGGTCGTCTCGGCCATGGCAGGAGCGACCAATGATCTCATCACGGCGGCGCAGCTCGGCACGAAGGCGGATGCCGAGGCGGGCGCGCTGGTGACCGCTCTGTGTGAGCGCCACCGTCAAGCGCTCGCCGCACTCGCACCGAAAGCGGAGCTGCCGAATCTCGGTCGAACGCTCGACAGCTGGTGCAGCGACCTCGCTTCATTGGTGCACGGCATATCGCTGGTGCGTGATTGTTCGCCACGCGTGCTCGATGCGGTTGCCGCGTATGGCGAGCTGTTCTCGGCCACGCTGGTCGCGGCCGCGCTGCGGGCACGCGGCATTCCGGCGGCGGCGCTCGACGCCCGCGAGGTCATCCGCACCGATGACACGTTTGGTCGCGCCGTCGTCGATCGTAAACAGAGCTACGAGCGGGTGCGCGCGCGTCTCGCACCGGAATCCGTAACTGCCGTCGTGACCGGCTTCATCGCGGCCAGCGAAGATGGCAGCACGACTACGCTCGGACGCGGCGGATCGGATTACACGGCGACACTGGTCGGCGCGGCGATCGGCGCCAGCGCGATCGAAATATGGACGGATGTCGATGGCGTCATGAGCGCGGTCCCGCGTCTGGTGCCGCAGGCGTTCTCACTCGAGCGTATGACTTACACCGAATTGATGGAGCTCTCCCACTTTGGTGCCAAGGTCGTGTATCCGCCTTCGGTCACGCCTGCTAGCGAAGCCGGCATTCCGCTCGCCATCAGGAATACGCTGAATCCGGAATTTCCGGGCACATGGGTCTTGCCGGATGAGCACGATGCCGGCGCGGACGCGCAGCCGGTGAATGCGGTGCGCGGCATTTCATCGATCAACAGCGTTGCGCTGTGCAGGCTGGAGGGCGCCGGCATGGTCGGGATGCCCGGCATTGCAGGCCGGCTGTTCGGCGCGCTCGCGCGCGAAGGCATAAGCGTGATTCTGATCAGCCAGGCGTCCAGTGAACATTCGATCTGCTTCGCGCTGGAACCTGGAGCGGTAGCGCTCGCGAGACGGCGCATCGATGCGGAATTCGAAGTCGAGCGGCGCGCGGGCGTGGTTGACCCGGTGGTCATTGAGGAAGGATTTTCCGTCATCGCCGCGGTCGGTGAAGGCATGCGCCATACACCGGGCATTTCAGGCCGCCTGTTCGATGTGCTGGGCCGCAACGGCATCAACGTGCGCGCAATCGCGCAAGGCTCGTCCGAGCTGAACATCTCGCTGGTTGCCGCACGCTCGGATGAGGAACGGGCACTGCGTCTGATCCACGACGCCTTTTTTCTGCCACGCGTCCGCACCGTCCACGTGTATGTCGCCGGCACCGGCCGGGTCGGCAGCGCTCTGCTCGACCAGCTGGCAGCCGAATCGCCGCAGCTCGGAAGCCGACTGGGCGTGCGGCTCATCATAGCCGGCATTGCGCGCAGCAACGTCGCGCTCGTTCTGCCTGAAGGCATTGCTCTCGACCAGTGGCGTGAGCACCTAGGTCGCGCCAGCACCGAAACCGCGCTCATGGTCGACAGCGTGCTCCAAAGCCCGAACGCCCACCGCGTCTTTGTCGACTGCACCGCAAACACGGAGGTGGCGAACAGCTACGAACGGCTGTTGCGCAACGGTGTGGCCATTGTTTCCGCGAACAAGATCGCGTTGTCCGGCTCCATGCAGCGATACGGAGAGCTGCGTGCGGCGGCTCGCATGGGTAACGGCTTGTACGCGGAAACCACAGTGGGAGCAGGTTTGCCGGTGCTGCGGCCGATTGCCGATCTGGTCGCCACTGGTGATCACGTCAACCGCATCGAGGGCGTGCTGTCAGGAACACTCAGCTTTCTCTTCGCGCAGGTGATGAGCGGCACGCCGTTCAGCGACGCGGTGCGCTGCGCGCATCGGCTCGGCTTCACGGAACCGGATCCACGCGACGATTTGAGCGGACGCGACGTCGCCAGAAAGCTGCTCATTCTGGGGCGCGAAGCAGGTTTCGAGATCGAGCCGCATCAGGTGGACGTGAAACCGGTGCTGGACGGCGAGCAATGGGCGACCATGAGCGAGGCTGAGTTCTGGGCAGCACTGCCGAGTGTCGATGCGCATTTCGAGCAGCTGCGGCAACAGGCCATCGCGAGTGACGCTGTGCTGTGCTATCTCGGCGCCATCGACACCGCCGGCGCGGCCGTTGCGCTGCGCACGATCGATCGCGCTCATCCTTGTGCGGCGCTGTCCGCGGGTGACAATCTGATCGCCGTGACCAGCTCGCGTTATGCGGAGCGGCCGCTCATCATACGCGGCCCGGGCGCCGGGCCGGACGTAACCGCGGCTGGTGTTTTCGCCGACATTCTGCGAGCGGCCGTGGAATCGCGTTAAGTTGTCATGGCTCCGTGGCACTGTACGTTATCTCGCATGAAAAAGCTCAGCTTCTGCATCGTCAGCATGGTGGCTGTCGTCGCGGTATCGAACTGTGGCGCGCGCACGCACGACATGAGTGCAGGATACGACGCAAACGTCGCCGACGGCATCAGTCGGCTGCGCGCCGCCACGCGAGCGTTTCACGTGCTCGACTCCGCGGTTACCGCCGGCTATGCTCGCGAAGTAGCGGAATGCCTCGTGCACGAGCACCACGGCGCGATGGGCTACCATCACGTGAATCGTACCTACGTCGACGCGAAGCTGGAGGTCGAGCGTCCGGAGATTCTGCTCTACGAGCGCCTCGGCGACGGCCGGTACCGGCTGAACGGCGTCGAATTCATTGTTCCGTACCGGGCTTGGCCGCGCGATTCGGTTGCGCCCACGATCATGGCGCAGCAGCTCAAGCGCGAAGATAATCTCAAGATGTGGTATCTGCACGCGTGGGTGTGGACGGACAACCCTGATGGCGTGTTCTCCGACTTCAGTCCCACCGTAGCCTGTCCGGCGGACAAGCGAAAAATCTACACTCCGTATTCAGGGTCCTGACCTTT
>JBQTJO010000271.1:0-1602 GCA_052387015.1 Gemmatimonadota bacterium | reverse complement strand
CGCAGCTGGATCCGAACTTCCAGCGGGTGCAGGAGATGCAGCAGGAGACGCAGGTGCTCGAGAAGGCGTCGGGTGAAGCGCCCGCCGAAGTCGGGCAGCAGGCGCAGGCGCCCGCGGCCGGGACCGGCGACTTGAAGCGCACGATGACGAACCAGATCAACAGCAATCCGGCAAGCGATCTGACGCAGCGGCAGACGACGCCGACTACGCAGACCAACACGATCCAGAACCAGACCGGCAACATCAACAACGCACAGGGTCAGACCAACAGCATCAGCAACGCCGCCAGGGCGACGATCAGACTCGTCATCACGCGGCCGGGAGCATGATCATGAGCGCACGGAATTTCGCGCTGGCATTCGGCCTGGTCGCCGCCCTCGCGCAGGGCGCGGCGGCGCAGGAACGGCAGGCGTTCGCGATCGGCGGCGTCGCCCAGAGCTACTCTTTCGCGAGCGGCTTCGGCGTCGAATCGACCGCGCTGCTGATCGCGCCGGTCGCGTATACGCTGCCGGTCACGCGGCAGTTCACCGTCGACCTGTACGGCGCATACGCGCACGGTACGGTAAAACTGGAGAATGCGACGCACACGCTTCAGGGCATCGTGGATACGCGCGTGCGCGCGAGCCTCGCAGTCGCGCCGTGGGCGGTGCTGTCCGCGGCCGTGAACCTGCCGACCGGCAACGCCAGCCATGATTCGGAGGAAGCGATCGTCGCGAATGCGCTGTCGATGGAGCTGCTCGGTTTTCGCGAAGCGCTCTGGGGAACCGGCTTCGGCTTCACGAGCGGCATCGCGACCGCATCGCGCATCGGCGATACCGGTGTCGGCTTCGGCGCGAGCTACCGCGTCGCGGGCGAGTTCGAGCCCAGCTCCGAGCAGTCGCTCAAGTACACGCCCGGCAACGAGGCGCGCGTGCGCGTCGCGCTCGATCAGAACATCGGCGCCTACAACAAGCTCACCTTCGGCATCACCTTCCAGAACTACGCGGATGACAAGGTGGACGGCCGCAATCTTTTCGCACCGGGCAACCGCATTCGCGGCGACCTCTCGTACTCCTTCCGCGCGAGTCCGGCGTCGACCTGGACGATCTTCGTTGCGGATGTGCATCGCGAGCATGGTGACGTCACCTTGCAGCTGGCGCAGAGCGGCGCTGTGGTGGGCGACACGACGTTCGAGGCGGGGCAGCAGAATCTCGCAGTCGCCGGATTTGCCGGCGCGCTGCGCATCGGCTCGCTCGACCTGCGTCCCTCCGCGGACGCGCGCCTGCTCACTCGCGAATCGGGTGAGGAGGAAGGCTGGCTCGCGGGCATCGGCACCGACATTCCATTCCGCGCCGGCACAACCGAAATCGTGCCGAGTGTGCGCTTCTCCTACGGCCAGCTCGAGGGCGCCAACACGGATGAGCGCGCGAGCTTCTGGGGAGGCGAGCTGGGGCTGATGCTGCGCTGGGGCGGAGGCCGTTAGCGAGCAGGTTGCGGAAAAACAGGTAAGTAGGGGTGGGGATCCTTCCGCAATGAACGAGTCTGCACCCGGCGCAGATGCCGTGTGCTGGACGCGATTCCGGGAGAGGTCTGGCAGCTTCGGATTAGAACTTCGGATTAGAA